>JALZNL010000623.1 GCA_030857715.1 Actinomycetota bacterium
AGGTCGGGATCCCGATCTTCGACCCAAAGCGCGAGGAAGAGATCTTGCGGAAGGTCGTGGAGCAGAACCCGGGCCCGATCTACGACTCCTCGATGCGCGAGATCTTCGAGCTGATCCTGCACCGCATTCGTGACCTTGAGATCCAACGCGGGGAGTTTCAGAGGTAGGAATGGACGTTTCTCAGACCGTAAAGACCGACGTAAGGACCAAGAACGGCATGATCCGGCCAGGCACCTTCAGGGTGATCGCCGGCCCGTGCACGGTCGAGAGCTACGACCAGTTCGTCGCAGCCGCGAAGGCGGTGAAGGAGGCCGGCTTCGAGTACGTTCGCGGCGGCGCCTTTAAACCGCGCACCTCTCCCTACTCCTTCCAGGGCCTCGGCGAGGAGGGCCTGAAGATCATGTCCGAGGTCGCCGGCGACCTCGGCCTGAAGGTCGTCACCGAGATCATGGACCCCTACGACATAGACCTCGTAATGGAGCACGCTCAGGTCCTCCAGATCGGCGCCCGTAACATGGCGAACTTCTCGCTCTTGAAGCGCGTCGGGGCCGCGATAGCCGGTTCGGACCACGGCGTCCTGCTCAAGCGCGGACTCTCGGCGACGGTGCAGGAGTGGATCCTCGCGGCCGAGTACGTCACCGCCGAGGGCGGGGAGAACGTGGTGCTCTGCGAGCGGGGCATCCGCACGTTCGAGACGGCCACCCGCTTCACGCTGGACCTCTCCGCCGTGATAGTGGCGAAGCGCCTGACGGATCTGCCCGTGATCGTGGACCCATCCCACGCCGCGGGCCGCCGCGACCTCGTGATCCCTCTCAGTAAGGCCTCGGTCGCCGCGGAGGCCGACGGGCTGATGGTCGAGAGCCACCACGACCCGCAGGAGGCGTTGTGCGACGGGGAGCAGGCGCTCCCGATAGAGGCGCTCATGGGCCTCAAGGACGTGCTCTCTCCCTTCGCGGACGCCATGGGCCGGGAGGTCATCTAGTTTCACGGGACGCCGGGTAGGCTGTGCGTCGCGTCGGAGAGAGGTTCGTGCTGGTGCGGGAGCTCGGCTCCGGCGGAATGTCCAGCGTCTACCTCGGCCGGGATGAGGTCCTCGACCGCCCGGTGGCCGTCAAGATCCTGCACCCCGACCTCGACGACGAGGAGACGGGCGCCCTCTTCCGCCGCGAGGGCCGCACGGCCGCCCGCCTCTCCCACCCGAACATCGTCCCCGTCTTCGACGCCGGCGAGGAACTGTTGGACGGGCGCGAGGTCTCCTATATCGTGATGGAGTACGTGCCCGGCGGCGATCTCAGGGGTCTGATGGACCGGCGCGGGGCCCTCCCGGAATCCATGCTGGTACGACTCAGCGCGGACGTCGCCGCGGCCCTCGCCCACGCCCACGAACGGGGCATCGTCCACCGCGACGTCAAGCCCCAGAACGTCCTCCTGGACGAACGCGGCAACCCCAAGCTGGCGGACTTCGGCATAGCCCGCGCCCTGGACACGACCCACGAGTCGCGCGCGGGCTCCTACCTCGGCACGGCCGCCTACTCCTCCCCGGAGCAGCTCCAGGGCCACAAGGTCACGCCGAAAAGCGACGTGTACTCTTTAGGCGCCACCCTCTACCACGCCGCGACGGGCGGCCCGCCCTTCACCGGCGCCCCGATAGAGGTCGCCAACCAGCAGGTCCTCAAGAGGCCCGACCCGCCGCGCGAGAGGGGCGCCTCCATGGGCGTCGGGCTGGAGACGCTCATCCTCGACTGTCTCGCCAAGGATCCCGACGAGCGCCCGGACGCGGGACGCGTCCACGAGAAGCTGCGGGAGAGGTCGGGCGCGCGCGGGGACGCGTTGCCGGCACGACTCGGCGCGAAGAAGACGGCGGGTTCGCCGGGGATCTCGCGCGCCGTCGGGGCCACGCGGATCGCCGGCGTCTCGGGCGTTGAGGCGTTCCGTCGGAGGCTGGGAAGCATGGGGTCTCGCGGCGTCTCCGGGCCGCCGGAGGAGACCGTGAGCGTTCCCACGCGCACCTTCCGGTCCGGCTCGCGCCAGAGGACGGTGATGGCGGCCCTGATCGGGGCCACCCTCCTCCTGCTCCTCGCCGGCGCCGTCGCCTGGGCGATGCTCGGCCCGGACGGGGGGACGACTCAGACCGCCAACGGCGGACAGCAAGCCCGGGTCTCGGACACGGGCCGGGGGGCGGAGGAAGCCCCGGCCGAACCCGACGTGGCCCCTTCCGGCGAGACGGCCGAGAACCCTTCCGGCGGGGGAGCCGCTGATGAAGAATCCGAGCCCGCGCCACCGCTAAGAGAGGCGGAGAGGGCC
>JALZNL010000624.1 GCA_030857715.1 Actinomycetota bacterium
CTCTTCGCCGACGTGCGCCACTACCACGCGGACCGCGGGATCTGGGACCTCTGCAACTCCGGCCAGCACGCGACCTGGTTTGCCGCCCGCAGCGACGACCCGGCGGAGAACCTGCGCCACGTTCACCTCTACCCTGAAGTCTTCTTCTTCCCGGCCGGTGGCGCCTCCGTGCATCACCTCGCCGCGCCCGGCGACTTCACCTTCGCCCGGCTCACCCGCCTGGATGGACGCTACCGGATGCACGTCATGCGCGGCGCCTTCGAGCGCTACGACGACGAGACCAACGAGGGCCTCATGCGCCAATCCACCTACCAGTGGCCTCACGCCTTCGCCCGCATGGACGCTCCGTCGGAGGAGATCCTCTCCCGCTACGGCTCCAACCACATCCACGCCATACCCGGGGACCACGTCGAGGAACTGAAGGTTGTCTGCAAGCTCCTCGACGTGGACTACGACGGGTTTGGGGGGGCGAAATGAGCGGGCTGCTGCTCGGCGTGGACGTCGGGACCGCGAGCACCAAGGGCGTCCTCGCCCGGGCAGACGGCGAGGTCGTCGCGACGGCCGAGAGGCCGCACGAGCTCTCCCTGCCTCGCCCCGGCTGGGCCGAGCACGACGCGGAGAAGGTCTGGTGGGACGACTTCGTCTCCGTCTGCCGGGAGCTTCTGGACGGGGCGGACGACGGCGTGGCCGCGGTCTGCACGAGCGGCATCGGGGCGTGCCTGTTGCCCACGGACGGGGACGGGAATCCCTTGCGGCCGGCGATCCTGTACGGGATCGACTCGCGGGCGGAGAAGGAGATCCGGGAGCTCAACGACCGCTACGGGCGCGAAGCTTTGCTCCGACGCTGCGGTTCCGTGTGCACGACCCAGGCCGTGGGTCCCAAGCTCCTATGGCTGCAGCGCAACGAGCCCGAGGTCTGGGAGAAGGCGCGCAAGTTCTTCATGGTGAACTCGTTCATCTCGTGGAGGCTCACGGGGGAGTACGTCCTCGACCACCACTCCGCGAGCCAGTGCGACCCACTCTACGACGTACACGAGTTCGACTGGATAAGAGACCGGGCCGAGGAGGTGGCGCCCGGCCTGCCGCTCCCCCGTCTCCTATGGCCCGCCGAAGTGGTCGGAGAGGTGACGCCGGAGGCTTCCGAAGCGACCGGCATCCCCGCGGGGACGCCCGTGGCGGCCGGCACCATAGACGCCTGGAGCGAGGGGGCGAGCGTGGGCGTCCAGAACCCGGGCGACCTCATGCTCATGTACGGGACGACCATGTTCATCATCGAGGTCCTGGAGGAGGCGCTGCATCACCCCGGGCTCTGGGGCACGACCGGGATCTTGCCGGGAACCCACAACCTCGCGGCGGGCATGGCGACCTCCGGCGCTTTGACCGGCTGGCTACAAAAGATCTCCGGCGGCGTCCCCTACGAGACGCTCACCGAAGAGGCCGCTGCAGCCCCGCCTGGCTCCGACGCCCTCGTCGTGTTGCCATACTTCGCCGGGGAGCGGACACCCCTCTTCGACCCGAAGGCGCGGGGTATCGTCTCAGGCCTTACCATCGGCCACGGTCGCGGCCACCTCTACCGCGCGATGCTCGAAGCGACCGCCTACGGCGTCCGCCATATCTTCGAGTCCATGCGCGAGGCCGGGGCGGGCGGAGAGAGGCTGGTGGCCGTCGGCGGCGGCACGAAGGGCGGCCTCTGGACCCGGATAGTCTCCGACGTCACCGGCCGGCCGCAGGACCTGCCCGAACAGACCATCGGCGCTGCCTACGGGGACGCCCTCCTCGCCGCCCGCGCCGTCGGCCTCGCCGACACCGACTGGAGCCGCATAGTGGACAGCGTCGAGCCCGACGAGGCGAACCGCGATCTCTACGACGAGCTCTACGGCGTCTACCGGGAGCTCTATCCGGCGACCCGGGAGCAGATGCACGGGCTCGCCGGATTGCAGAGAGGGGGAGGAGATGTCGTCGTCTGAGACAGAGATGGGAACGAGAGAGCCCGTCGTTCGGCTGCTGGGCGTCTCGAAGGAGTTTCCTGGTGTGCTTGCGGTCGACGGGGTTGACCTGGACATCCTGCCTGGTGAGGTGCACGTCGTCGCGGGGGAGAACGGGGCCGGGAAATCCACCCTGATGAAACTTCTTTCTCAGGTGGAGAAACCCAGCAGGGGGACGGTCGAGCTCTCCGGCGAGCCGGTCGAGTTCCACGGGCCCGGGCATGCCCAGCACCTCGGGGTGGCGATGGTCTACCAGGAGTTCGCGCTGGCGCCGGACCTGTCGGTGGCGGAGAATCTGTACCTGGGTCGTGAGCCGGGG
>JALZNL010000625.1 GCA_030857715.1 Actinomycetota bacterium
CGCCGGCCTCCGGTCGAACGGTTGATTTCCGGTTCGCTAGCCGAGACGCTTGGCGATCTCGGCGATGTCCTCCTCGTTGACGCCGGGGGCGAACATCGGGGGGGCCGGGTTGAGGTCCGGGACCGGGCCGCCCTCGGGGATGTCGTCCACGACCTCGCGCGGCTCACCGGTATCCACCTGCATGCCGTTCCAGATCTCGCCCATCTGCCTGTAGTCGTCGGGGCTGAAGCGGTACAGGAACCGGTGAAAGCCCTTGTCCATGTACTTCCTGGCGTGCGGGAAGTTGTCGCTGCGGATCTCCGGCACGGGCAGAAGCTTGGTGATGTCCGCGCCCGAGAGGTCGGAGAGAGCCTTGGCGTAGGCCTCCTGGTGGACGCCGCCGCGCACGATGAGGTAGCCGATCATCTCGCGGGCCACCGGGTTCTGGGTCGACTCGTAGACCCGGATCTTACCCATGCGGGCGCCGGACTCCAGGAAGAAGTTGTGCAACAGGTCCAGCTTGAGGTTGCCGGAGTTGAAGACGTTCTCCCCCGTCCAGGCCTTCCCCCCTGCCCCGCCCGGTATGGTGCCAAGACCGAAGTTGAGGAAGTGGTCGGGGTTGCCCGTCATGCCACTGAAGTTTAGCGGCGGCGTAACGCCGTCCGTGCTCGCCTCGGTCTGGTCGAGCAGGAGGTTGATGGTGTTGGCGACGAGCTCGATGTGCCCCATCTCCTCAGCGGCGATGTTGGCGACGAGGTCGTAGTAGGGCCGGATCTTGCTCTTGCCCCTCATGTTGAACGACTGGTAGGTGTAGTTCATGAGCGTGCTCATCTCGCCGAACTTGCCACCCATGAGCTCCTGAACGATGCCCGCCGACTCGGGGTCCGCCTGCTGCGGCCTCGGCAGATCTATCTGTAACTTGTCTATGCGAAGAAACATGTTCCTCCTGTTCCGTGCTCCTCTTACCGACGCCCCCTTCCTTCCCTGGTTAGAAACCGTCTAAACAAATATTCGGTCTAAAGCGCATTGCAGGGGCCCCGCAATGCGCGCTGTGAGGCACCAGCATTACCTCGTGCGAAGCTCAGCGTCGGTGGTCGGAAGCATCCGCAGCCAGAATCAACTGCCGTGCCATCGGCTGTCAGCCGTTCCAGCCCCCGGCTTTTAGGCCCGGCTGATCGCTTCTCTTGCGTCAGGCCTGCGGTCCCGCGGCCTTGACTTCTTCCGAGACGCTGGACTCGAACTTGCCGAAGTTCTCCCGGAAGAGGTCGGCGAGCTTCCTTGCCTGCTCGTCGTAGGCCTCCCCGTCGGGCCAGGTGCTCCTTGGGTCCAGGATCTCCGTCGGCACGCCAGGCACCTCGACGGGGACGTTGAGGCCGAAGAAGGGATCTTCCCTGGTCTCGGCGCCGTCCAGACGGCCCCCGATCACGGCGCGCACCATCTCGCGGGTCGCGGCGATGTCCACGCGCTTGCCGACGCCGTAGGCCCCCCCGGACCAGCCGGTGTTTATAAGGTAGCAGCGGGCGCCGTTCTCTTTAAGCCTCTCGGAGAGCATGGTCGCGTAGGTCGTGGCGGGCAGCGGCAGGAAAGGGGCCCCGAAGCACGCCGAGAAGGTCGCCTCGACGTCGGAATCCATCTCGGCCTCGGTGCCGGCGAGCTTCGCCGTGTAGCCGGAAAGGAAGTAGTAGGCGGCCTGCTCGGGGGACAGCGCGCTTATCGGGGGGAGCACGCCGAAGGCGTCGGCGGTCAGGAAGAGGACGGCCTTCGGGTGGGCCCCCTTGCCGTCGGGGACGGCGCCGTCTATGTACTCCAGGGGGTAGGCCACGCGGGTGTTCTCCGTGATCGAGGCGTCGGCGAAGTCGACGTCGCGGGTGCGGCGGTCCATGGCGACGTTCTCCAGCACGGCCCCGAAACGGATCGCGTCCCAGATCTGGGGCTCCTTCTCGGGGGAGAGGTCTATCGTCTTGGCGTAGCAGCCGCCCTCGAAGTTGAAGACCCCCGAATCGGACCAGCCGTGCTCGTCGTCCCCGATGAGGCTCCGCTCCGGGTCAGCCGATAGGGTGGTCTTCCCCGTCCCCGAGAGCCCGAAGAAGAGCGCGACGCCGTCGTCCTCCCCCACGTTTGCCGAGCAGTGCATCGGCATTACGTCGTGGGCGGTCGGCAGGACGAAGTTGAGCACGGTGAAGATGCTCTTCTTGATCTCCCCGGCGTAGGTCGTGCCGCAGACGAGGACGACCCTGCGGGTAAAGTCCAGCCCCACGAAGGTCTCCGACTCCGTGCCGTCCTCCTCGGGCTCCATGAGGAGGCCGGGCATCGAGATGA
>JALZNL010000626.1 GCA_030857715.1 Actinomycetota bacterium
CCAGGAGGCCATGTACGCCATCTACGAGCGGGACGAAGCAAAGTTCGAGGGCTACGAGGAGGACGAAGGGGACCTCACCGACCTCGGCGAGGCCGTTGAGCTCTTCCGCCAGCTCCGCGACGAAGACCCGGAGGAGTTCGAGCGCATCGCCTCCCTGCGCGACGGTATCCGCGCCGGTAAACGCTCGGACGAGAAGGGCATCTACGTCTTCTGCCAGGCCGGCAACTACCGCCAGCTCTACCTGCTGGACGAAGACGGCGGGGTGGTCTCCAGAGACCCCCGCCAGGTCCTGAAGGCCGTCTCCTGCGAACGCGCGGAGCCCGCACTACCCGTACCAGCCGGTTATAACCCGGCCGTCATGCGCGTAAAGGAGCGCTTCGAGAGGGAGGTTCGGGAGCGGCGGGCCGAGCGCGAGAACAGGCGCTCCCGCAACCGGGGACAGCGCTACGTCCGACGCGAGCTACAGGTGCTGTTCGCCGGGACCGAAGACGCGGCGTTACGGGAGAGGATCAACGCGCTGGAGCGCCCCTTCGGCGGCCCGCTCGTCAGCGCCGTGGAGCGCCGCCTGAACGGCCTGCAAAGAGGGGGCGTCAAAGGGGAGGAACTGCTCCGGGAGCTGGAGGGGATCTACTTCCGTTACAGGATGTACGAGACGGCGTCCCGTCCGAGTACACATCGCGAAGAAGACGACACGCCCCGCATCGTGTGCAGTGAAGCCCTGAAATAAAGGAGGGACGCTCCGAAACGCGCCCCTCCAATCCGAAAACCCGTGCAGCTTATCCCTCCAGCAAGAGCGACTCCGGGTCTTCTATAAGCTCCTTGATGCGCACCAGGAAGCCGACCGCCTCCGAGCCGTCTATGACGCGGTGGTCGTAGGAGAGGGCGAGGTACATCATCGGGCGGACCTGGACCTCGCCGTCCACGACCATCGGCCGATCCTGGATCTTGTGCATCCCCAGAATGGCGACCTGCGGCATGGTGAGTATCGGCGTCGAGAGCAGGCTCCCGAAGATGCCGCCGTTGGTGATGGTGAAGGTGCCGCCGGTCAGGTCCTCCAGCGTGAGCTTGCCCTCGCGGGCCTTGACCGCCAGGTCGGCGATGCCGCCCTCTATCTCGGCAAAGCTCTTGCGATCGGCGTCGCGCACGACGGGGACGACGAGCCCCTCCTCGGTGGAGACGGCCACGCCCAGGTCGTAGTACTTCTTCAAGACGAGCTCGTTGCCCTGCAGCTCGGCGTTGACCTTAGGATATGCCTTGAGGGCGCCGATAGCGGCCTTGGCGAAGAAGCTCATGAAGCCGAGGCGGGCGCCGGTCCGCTCCTGGAAGGACTCCTTGCGCCGCTTACGCAGGGCCATGACCGCGGACATGTCCACCTCGTTGAAGGTGGTGAGCATCGCGGCGGTCTGCTGGGACTCGACGAGCCGCTGGGCGATGGTCTGCCGGCGGCGCGAGACCCGCACCCGCTCCTCGAGGTCGGCCCGGCCGTTCTGGGCCGCGGGCTGCGGGGCGGGCTGCTGCGCCTTGCCGTCCTGTTCGGGTTCGGCGGGCTTCTCGGGGGCCGAGGTGGTGCCCTGCTGCCGGATCAGGCGCTCCACGTCGTCGCGGGTTATGCGCCCGCCGGAGCCCGAGCCCTCTACCTCGGCCAACCGTATCCCGTACTCCTCGGCCAGCTTGCGCACCGAGGGCGAGGCGCGGCCGCCGTCTTCCCGATGCCCGTTGGTCTCTTCGGCGGAAGGCTGTGCTTCGGGCTCGGATTCCGCCTCCGGCTCCTCCTCGGCCGCCTCTTCGCTGGAGGCTTCTTCTTCGGGCGCCTCGGTCTCTTCCTGTTGGGGTGCCGAGCCGTTGCCCTCGCCTAAAGTGCCGATGACCTCGCCGACCGTGACGGTATCGCCCTCGGCCTTGGCGATGGACTCGAGGACGCCGTCGTGTTCGGCCTCTACTTCGAAGTTGATCTTGTCGGTCTCGAGCTCCACGAGCGCGTCTCCGGCGGAGACGGCCTCGCCCTCCTGCTTCAGCCAGCGCCCGACCGTCGCGTCGGCGACGGATTCACCGAGCTCCGGAACGTGTATCTCATCCGCCACGACGGTTCACCTTACCTCTCTGATCTGATCCATCCCTACGCGCTCGGGGAGGAGGCCCGCTCCTGCGTGGCCTCCACGACTTCTTTGTCTTTCTCTTCGTGCCCGTTCTCCTTGAAGGCCTCGCGCACGATGGCCGCGTGCTCTTCTTTGTGGTACCTCGCCGAGCCCTGCGCCGGGCTCGGGCGGGCGGGCTTGCCGACGTAGCGCAGCGGCACCT
>JALZNL010000627.1 GCA_030857715.1 Actinomycetota bacterium
AAGATCCGCGAGGCAAAACCGTGACGCCTGAGGAGCGGGCACGCAAGGAGATCGACCGCCGGCTCGTCGAGGCCGGCTGGATGGTCCAGGACTACGCGGGGATGAACATCCGGGCCGCGGAGGGCATAGCCGTGCGTGAGTTCCCCTTGCGCAAGGGCCACGGGACGGTGGACTACATGCTCTACGCGAACGGGAAGGCTATCGGCAGTGTCGAGGCGAAGCCGGAGGGCCACACCTTGCGGGGCGTCGAGACGCAGTCGGGCAAGTACGCCGCCGGCCTCAAGGACAGCACGGCGGCCTACGAGCCGGAGATCCTCTTCGGCTACGAGAGCACCGGCGTGATCACCCAGTTCACGAACACGCTGGAGCCGGACGCCCGTAGCCGGGAGGTCTTCCAGTTCCACCGGCCCGGGGAACTCGTCAGGCTGGCGCGGAGGGATGAGCAGACCCTGGCGGCGCTGCGCGCGATGCCGCCGCTCCCGGAGGAGGGGTTGTGGCCCGCCCAGGTCCGGGCCATACAGGGTCTGGAGCGGTCGCTCGCCGAGAACAGACCGCGGTCGCTGGTGCAGATGGCGACGGGGAGCGGCAAGACGTTCACGGCGGTGTCGCTGGCGTACCGCCTCATAAAGTTCGCCGGCGCGAAGCGCATCCTCTTCCTCGTGGACCGGAAGAACCTCGGCAACCAGACGGTCAGGGAGTTCCAGCAGTACGCGAGCCCCCAGACGGGACGGTTGTTCACCGAAGAGTACAACGTGCAGCACCTCCACTCGAACGCCGTGGACCCCGTGAGCCGGGTCGTGGTCACGACGGTCCAGCGCCTCTACTCGATGCTCAAGGGCGAGCCCTACTACGAAGAAGAACGCGAGGAGGGCTCGATGTTCGAGGCCGAGCCGCAGGCCGCGGGCGCTCCCCTGCCGGTCGTCTACAACCCGTCGATTCCGGTGGAGGCCTTCGACTTTATCATCGTGGACGAGTGCCACCGCTCCATCTACAACCTCTGGCGGCAGGTGCTGGAGTACTTCGACGCCTCCCTCATCGGGCTGACCGCCACCCCCTCCAAGCACACCATCGGTTTCTTCAAGAGCAACCTGGTGACGGAGTACGACCACGCCGAGGCCGTCGCCGACGGGGTGAACGTCGGCCACGAGGTCTACCGAATCCGCACGAGGGTGACGGGGGGCGGCGCCACGCTGGAGAAGGACCCAGCCTACCTCGTGCCCCGGCGCGACCGCAGGACCCGGAGTCGGCGCTACGCGGCGCTGGACGAAGACCTCGCTTACACCGCCAACCGGCTCGACCGGGACGTCGTGAACGAGGCCCAGATCCGGCTCGTCGTAAAGACCTTCAAGGAGCGGCTGTTCAGCGAGATCTTCCCCGGCCGGACCGAGGTCCCAAAGACCCTCGTCTTCGCGAAGAACGACTCCCACGCCGACGACGTAACGGAGATAATCCGCGAGGAGTTCGGCAAGGGCAACCAGTTCTGCCAGAAGATCACGTACCGCACCACCGGCAAGAAGCCCGAGGAG
The DNA here is from genome assembly GCA_030857715.1 of Actinomycetota bacterium. Next base: position 1,527 of record JALZNL010000627.1, read on the forward strand.
TTGCTCCAGGAGTTCCGCAACGACTACCACCCGCGCATCGCCGTCTCGGTGGACATGATCGCCACGGGCACCGACGTGAAGCCGCTCGAATGCCTGATCTTCATTCGGGACGTCAAGAGCGCCAACTATTTCGAGCAGATGAAGGGCCGGGGCTCGCGCGTGATCGGCGTAGACGACCTCAGGGGCGTCACCCCTGACGCCGAAGCCAAGACGCGCTTCGTCATCGTGGACGCCATCGGCCTGACCGAGCACGACAGGACCGAGTCGCAGCCCCTCGACCGCAAGCGTTCGGTCCCCGTCGAACGCCTCCTCCAGGCGGTGGCAGAAGGCAGCACCGACCCCGACGTGGTCTCAACCCTGGCCGCCCGGCTCGCAGCCCTCGACCTGCGCCTGGGCGACGAGGACCGGAAGGAGATCTCCTCGGTCGGCGGTAAGGGCCTCAAAAACCTGGCCCACGACCTCCTCGGAAGCCTCGACCCCGACGCCCAGGAGAGGAGGGCCGTCGAGATATCGGGTCTCGCGGAGGGCGAAGAGCCGACGGAGGAGCAGATAGACGAGGCGGAGGAGGCGATGATCGTGGAGGCGCTCTCGCCCCTGTACGACCCACGCCTGCGGCAGAAGATCCTGGACGTAAAGAGCTCTTTCGAGCAGGTCATAGACGAGACCACCCCAGACGAGCTCCTCTCCGCGGGCTACGACGAGGCCACGGCGGAGAAGGCCCGCGACCTCGTTGGGGGCTTCGAGCGCTTCGTCCGGGAGAACCGGGAGGAGA
>JALZNL010000106.1:0-1319 GCA_030857715.1 Actinomycetota bacterium
CGCCCCACCCAGAGCCGCGGCCACCCTCACGGTCTCCGGCGCCATCGAAGGATCGGCGTAGAAAACGTCCGCAGGCGGTCCAACAGCCCGTACCTCTCCCCCTTCCAGGGCGCAGACCCGGTCGGCCACTTCGGCCACCTCGTCGAGGTCGTGGGAGACGAAGACGACCGTCATCCCGGAGGCTTTCAGGCGTACGACGAGATCAATAAGCTCCGAGCGTGCGTGGGGGTCGAGGCCGGCCGTGGGCTCGTCGAGCACGAGGACCTCGGGACCCATCGCGAGCACCCCGGCGATGGCGACCCGCCGCTTCTCGCCGCCCGAGAGCGCGAAAGGCGAGCGGGTGGCGAGGTGCCAGGCCCCGAGCAGCTCCAGCGTCTCGCGGACGCGCCTCCGCACCTCCTCCTCGCCGAGCCCGAGCCGTTGCGGGGCGAAGGCCACGTCCTCCTCGACGGTGGGCGCGAAGAGGGCCTGCTCGGGCGACTGGAAGACGAGGCCGACGCGACGCCGGAGGTCCGCCCGGTCCACCGAGCGCGCGTCCTCCCCGTCTACCAGGACCCTGCCAGCCGTCGGGGCGAGCAGCAGGTTCAGGTGCTGGACGAGGGTGCTCTTGCCTGAGCCGGTGCCCCCGATCACACCGAGCACCTCCCCCGCCTCCACGCCCAATGAGACGCCCTTCAAGGCCTCGACCGCGAAGGGCGTCCCAGGCGAGTAGACGTGCCGCACGCCTTCGAGCTCTACCCTCACCGCGCCTCCACCCCGGACCCGTCCCTCGCCTTTCCGACGGCGGCGGCCAATTCCTCCGGTGTCCGGCAGAACGGCAGCCCGAGCTCCGCCGCGAGCCTCGGCACCGTCGGCAGCACGAGCCGGTTCTCCCGCAAGAGTTCCGCGTCGGAGAAGAGTTCTCCGGGCGTGGTGTCGGCCGCGAGCCTTCCGCCGTTCAGGACGAGGACCCTGTCGGCGTCGAAGAGTTCTTCGAGGTGGTGGGTGACGTGCAGCACGGTCCTCGACCGCGCGAGCTCCCGGACCCGGTCGAGGACCTCTCTGCGCCCGGCGGCGTCGAGCATGGCGGTCGGCTCGTCGAGGAGCAGGACCTCGGGACCGACGGCCAGCAGCCCCGCAAGCGCCACCCGCTGCTTCTCGCCGCCGGAGAGGGTGTGCGGCTCCCGCCGCTCGTACCCTGCGAGGCCGACGGAGGCGATGGCCTCGCGCACCCTCTCGCGCATCTCGGCCCGTTCCACCCCGAGGTTCTCCAGCCCAAAGGCCACGTCGTCCTCGACGAACGGCGCCACCAGCCCATTGTCGGGGTTCTGGAACAGGAC
>JALZNL010000106.1:1329-7491 GCA_030857715.1 Actinomycetota bacterium
CGGAGTCGGCGGCGAGCAGGCCGTTGAGGAGCCGGACCAGGGTTGACTTGCCGCCGCCGTTCGGCCCGACCACGCCGACGTACTCGCCGGCCCGGATCTCGAAAGTCACGCCGGAGAGCGCCGGCTCCGCCGCGCCTGCATACGAGTAGGTTAGGTGCTCGCAGGAGGTGGAGGTGGGATCAGCCAACGTCCGGAGGACCGAGCCTGACACGTTCGCGCGCCTCCTCAAGGGACATGCCCGAGAGGGGAAGGCTTTCGTCCCACCACGTCGCCCCGGCCTCCGCAAACCGGGCCACCTTCCGGCGGGCCTCGTCGAAGCTTTCGCCGTTCGTGGAGCCGGAGATCCTGATATCGAAGGGCTTGTCGCGTCCGCGTTGCTCGGACACGAGACCGCTCATCTCGCGGACATCTTCCGGTGCCAGGGGGGATCCAGCATCCCCCACCGGGGCGTAACCGTCCCAGCGCAGGGCGCGGAGGAACGGTCTTTTGCGCGGCCAGGTTCCGGCGATCCAGATCGGGATGCGCGGGCGCTGGGCGGGCGGGGGCGTGAGTTGGGCTTCCGTGATCTCGTAGTGCACGCCCCGGTGCGTGAACGGCTCCGCGCTCCACATCTTCGTCAGGATTTCGAGCCCTTCGTCGAGCATCGCCGCCCGGCGTTTCGGGTCCGGCTCCTCGCCGAAGAAGCCGAACTCTCGCTCGCGGCCGCCGAGGCCGGCGCCCAGGATCAGGCGCCCTCCCGAGAGGCGGTCCAGGGTCGCGGCCTCGTGGGCCACCTTCCAGGGCCGGCGCCTGGGCAGCGGGGTAACCATCGGTCCGATCCTGATGCTGCTGGTCTCGACCGCGATGGCGGAGAGCGAGATCCAGGGGTCAGCGTAGTGGGTCGCGCCCTCCCAGGCGATGTGGTCCCAGACGAAGAAACCGTCCCAGCCGGACTCCTCGGCCTCGCGGGCAAGCCCCGCAAGAAGCCGCGCGTCCCCGTACTCGCCGAAGTTGGGTACGTTGAGCGCGAACCGCATGCGGCCCTCTCCCTGAACTACAGAATGCCGGTTACTCGACGGTGTAGTTGACGAGCTCCAGGTAGACGTTCTCGGCGCCGTCCCCGAGGCGCGGGCCGAGCTTCAGGATACGGGTGTAGCCCGAGGTGCGGCCGTCGAGGTCCGGGGCGACGTCCTCGAAGAGCCTGCGGACGACGGTCTTGTCCTTGAGGATCTTGACCGCCTGGCGCCGGGCGTGGAGGTCGTCCTTCTTGGCGGTGTTTATAAGTTTGTCCACCACGCCGCGCAGCTCCTTGGCCTTGGGCGCGGTGGTCTTTATGCGGCCGTGGGTTATGACCTGGCCGGCCATCGTACCGAGCATCGCCTTGCGGTGCTGGAACTCGCGGCCGAGCTTGCGGCCCCTCCTAGCGTGCCTCATCTAGACCCTCGCTATCCAGCGCGTAGCCGTACTCGAGGAGCTTCGAGCGGATCTCGTCCACGCTCTTCATCCCGAGGTTGCGGATGTTCATGAGCTCCTCTTCGGTCATCGTCGCGAGCTGACCTATGGTGTCAACGCCCTCGCGCTTGAGGCAGTTGTAGGAGCGGACGGTCAGCTCAAGGTCCTCGACCGGGCGCTCGTCCTGGATGACGGCCCGCCCGCCGCGCTGCCGGCCGTCGACCGCACCCTGCACCTGGTAGCCGTCCGTGAACAGCCCCAGGTAGTCCATGAGCTGCTTGGACGCCTCCTGCACGGCCTCCTGCGGCTCGATGCGGCCGTCGGTGAAGACCTCCATCCGCAGGGAGTCGAGGTCCGCCCTGGCGCCCGCGCGGGTCTCCGTCACGGAGTAGTTCACCCGCTGGACGGGCGAGAACAAGGAGTCCACCGCGATGACCCCGATGGGGTCGGCGTCGCTCTTGTTGCCCTCGGCGCGGCGGTAGCCCTGGCCAAGCTCGATGGTGAGGCGCATGTCGAGGTGGCCGCCCTCGGAGACGCTCGCGAGGTAGACGCCCGGGTCCACGATCTCGACGTCGGCCTTGACCTCGATGTCCGCGGCGGTCACCTCGCCGGGGCCGTCCTTCTGGATCTGGAGCTCTATCGGCTCGTCCCGCTCCAGCTTGAACTTGAGCCCCTTGATGTTGAGGATGATGTCGACGACGTCCTCTTTGACGCCGGGGACGGTCGAGAACTCGTGGCTGACGCCCTCGACCCGGATCTTGGTGACCGCGGCGCCCGTGAGCCCGCTGAGCATCACGCGCCGCAGGCTATTGCCTATGGTATGCCCAAGGCCCCGCGGCAACGGCTCGGCGACGAACGTCCCGCGCTGGCCCTCTTCTTCTTCCACCCTGAAACGGGGGGGTGCTATGTCCAACATCGTCAAAAAACCACCTGCTAATAGAGAATTGCGTTAACGGCTGTAGAACTCGATGATGAGCGCCTCTTCGACGGGCGTGTCGATCTCGTCCCGCTCGGGCGTGTGGAGCAACCTGCCCGTGAAGTTGTCGTGGTCGGCCTCGAGCCACGCCGGAACCGCCACCACGTTCTCCACGGCGCCCACTATGGGCTCCAGGTTGCGGCTCTTCTCCCTGACCGACACGACGTCCCCCGGCTTGAGAATCGCCGAAGGGATGTTGTGCTTGCGGCCGTTGAGGAGGAAGTGGCCGTGGACGACGAGTTGGCGCGACTGCGGGCGGCTGCTCGAGAAGCCCATCCGGTAGACCACGTTGTCCATCCGGAGCTCCATCTGCCTGAGCAGGTTCTCGCCCGAGACGCCCTGCATCCGGGTCGCCTTGTCGTAGGCCCGCCTGAACTGCTTCTCGGAGACCCCGTAGTACCAGCGCGCCTTCTGCTTCTCCAGCAGCCGCATCCCGTACTCCGTCTGCCTCTGGCGGCCCCGGCCGTGCTCGCCGGGGGGATACGGCTTCTTCTCCAGCGGGTTCTTCCGCATCGACGAGAGCATTACCCCCGCCCGCCGGTCGCGCCGGCCCCTCGGTCCCGTGTATCTAGCCATCTCTAAACTACCCCCTGCGCCTCTTGGACGGCCGGCATCCGTTGTGCGGCTGGCCCGTGACGTCCCTGATACCGAGGACCTCAACACCCATCGACTGGAACGTCCTGGCGGCCATGTCCCGGCCCGAGCCGTGGCCCTTCACCTCTATGTCCACCCGCCTGACGCCCTGGTCCATCGCCTTGTTGGCGCAGCTTTCGGCCGTCATCTGGGCCGCGTACGGCGTGCTCTTGCGGCTCCCCTTGAACCCCAGAGTCCCCGCCGACTCCCAGGCGATGACGTTGCCCTCCTGGTCGCTCACGGAGACGATAGTGTTGTTGAAGGAGCTCTTGATGTGGACGATGCCGGTCGTGATGTTGCGACGGACCTTGCGCCGCTGCCGGCTCGCGCCGCGCTGGTTGCCCCTGCGCTGCTGCTGCTGCCTCTGCCTACCCATTTACCTAGCCCTCTTTCTTCCGCCGATGGACGGCTTCGGCCCCTTGCGCTGGCGGGCGTTCGTCTTCGTTCGCTGGCCGCGAACCGGCAGGCCCCGGCGGTGCCGGATGCCCCTGTAGGTGCCGATCTCTATGAGCCGCCTGATGTTCTGGGTGTTCTCCCGCCTCAGGTCGCCCTCGACCTGCAGGTTCTGGTCGATAAAGGCCCGGATCTTGCCGACCTCGCCCTCCGCCAGGTCCCGGACCTTCGTGTCCGGGTCCACCTCGGTCTCGGCCAGAATCTTCTTCGCCGTCGAACGTCCCACGCCGAAGACGTAGGTAAGCCCGATCTCGACCCGCTTCTCGCGCGGCAGGTCTACGCCTGCTATCCGTGCCATGCTATCCCTGCCTCTGCTTGTGCCGGGGATTCGGGCAGATCACCCTCACCACCCCCCGGCGGCGTATGACCTTGCACCTCTCGCACATCGGCTTTACGCTCGCCCGTACTTTCACAACGGTCTCCTTCTGCCTTTTATCTCTTCTTTAGGTCCTGAACCTGTAAGTGATTCGTCCCCGGCTCAAGTCGTAGGGGCTCAGTTCCACCTTCACCCTGTCCCCCGGAAGTATCCGGATGTAGTTCATCCGCATCTTCCCGGAGATGTGCGCCAACACGTTGTGCCCGTTGTCCAACTCGACACGGAACTGCGTGTTCGGCAACGCCTCGGTGATGGCGCCTTCGACCTCTATAACATCTTCCTTGGCCAAGAACCTCTTCTTTCAAACCGGTTACAAAATGACTGGAGCCAAACGCATATCTTATCACGCCAGCTTGGCTTCTCACACCGCCCGTGCGCCTCTTCTACCCGCCGGAGCCCCCGTTCTTCGTCAGAACCCAGGGGCCGTTCTCCGTCACGGCGACCGTGTGCTCGAAGTGGGCGGAGAGGGAGCGGTCGGCGGTGTAGATAGACCACTTGTCCCGCTCGTCGAGGTCTATCTCGTAGTCGCCGAGCGTGATCATGGGCTCTATCGCGAACGTCATCCCCGGCAACAGGCGAACCCCGGTCCCCTTCTCGCCGTAGTTCGGGATCTGCGGGTCCTCGTGCATGTCCCGCCCAACCCCGTGGGAGACGAGGTCGCGGACGACCCCGTAACCTTTTGCCTCCGCGACGGACTGTATGGCGTGCCCCACGTCCCCGAGCCTGTTCCCGGCCCGCATCGCCTCCGTCGCCTCCGCCAGGCACTCCTGGGTAGTCTGGAGAAGCCCGCGCGTCGCCTCCGGCACCTCGCCGACGGCGACCGTGGTGGCCGAGTCGGTGACGAAGCCCTTGAAGCGGACGCCGACGTCGATGGAGAGTATGTCACCGTCTTTCAGGCGGTAGGGGCCGGGGACGCCGTGGACGATCATGGCGTTCGGGGAGGCGCAGATGGAGCCAGGGAAGTCCGGGGCCCCGGGACCACCGGGGTAGCCCTTGAATTCCGGGGTGCCGCCGTGGGAGCGGATAAAGTCCTCCGCCATCCGGTCCAGGTCGCCGGTAGTGACGCCGGGCCGGGAGTTCTCGGCGAGCATGCGAAGGCAGGCGGCCGTGATCTCGCCGCCCTCCCGCATCGCCGCGAGCTCCGATTTGCTCTTGCGGACGATCAAGCCTCTTCCTCACCAACGGCCGACAGGATCTCCTCCGTTACCTCCGGGATGCCCTGACGGGCGTCCACGACGGTGAGCAAGCCGCGCTCGTCGTAGTAGTCCTTCAAGGGCTCCGTCTGCTCGTGGTAGATGTCCAGCCTGCGACGGATCGCTTCTTCAGTGTCGTCCTTGCGCTGCACGAAGGGACCGGGGTCCTCGTCCGAATCCTCCGGCGGCGGGTCGTGCTCGACGTGGTAGACCCGGCCCGTCGCGTCGCTCGTCCGGCGGCCCGAGAGCCGGTGCACGAGGTCGTCGTCCGGGGCCTCCAGCGCAACCGCCCGGTCGAGCTCGATGCCTAGGTCTTCCAGGGCCGCGTCGAGGGCCTGGGCCTGGGCCTCGTTGCGAGGGAAGCCGTCGAGCAGCCAGGCGTCCGCGTCGTCCAGGTAGGGCTTCGCCATCTCGACGATGATCTCGTCTGGGACGAGCTCCCCCCGGTCGTTAAAGTCCTGCACCTTCTGGCCGAGATCCGAGCCGGACTTTATCTCGGCGCGGACGATGTCCCCGGTCGAGATGTGCTTCGCCCCGGTCTTCTGCGAGAGGCGTTGCGCCTGCGTTCCCTTGCCTGCCCCCTGGGGGCCCAAAAGAATGATCTTCATCGTTTCTTCAAGAACCCTTCGTAGTTGCGCATCATGAGCTGGCTTTCGAGCTGGCGGACCGTGTCGAGCGAGACGCCGACCACGATCAGCATGGACGTGCCGCCGAGCAGGATCTGGTCCCCGAGACCGAGGACCGGGGAGATCAGGTACGGCAGCACCGCCACCAGCGCGAGGAAGATCGCCCCGAAGAGCGTGATCCTGGTCAGCACGTTGTTGAGGTAGAGCGCGGTCTGTTGCCCCGGCCGGATGCCCGGCACGTACCCGCCGCTCTTCTTGAGGTTTTCGGCGTGCTCGACGGGGTTGAACTGGACCGCCGTATAGAAGTACGTGAACATGATGATGAGCAGCGCGTACAGGACGAGGTACGGCGCGCTGCTCGGGTCGAAGAACCGCGAGAGCCGGCTCAGGAACGAGTCAGGGTCGCCCCCCCCGGCGAACTGCGCCAGGACGACCGGGAACAGGAGCAGGGAGGAGGCGAAGATGATCGGGATG
>JALZNL010000628.1 GCA_030857715.1 Actinomycetota bacterium
GTCTCGGGAAGCGTCTTGCCGACATACTCGCTCGTACGGCCTGGTCCGTTGTCCTTCGGCCGGTACAGATACCAGTAAGGGCCGTGAAGCTCTCCGCTGTCGCATTTCTTGCAGCCTTTCTTGCCGCATTTGACGCGCTCCAGTTCGAGGTAGCGCCTGTTGTGGGACTTCTCGCGGGCTGCAGACCGTCGCCGTTCGAGCTTCTGTCGCCGCGCACGTGCGCGCTCACGTTGTATGTCGGAGATCATGGCCGAGATCTCCTGGAACTCCGCCGGGTCCAGACCCTCCAACCACTCCCTGGTGATCCTCCCCGATTCCATCACGTCCTCCATATCAGCGAGCTTATGTACATCCTACCACGGGGTACTCCGTATCAATACATAAGAATTATACGGTAGGGCGCAGAGCCCTTCGGATCGGGAACCATCAAGATAGGAAATCGCCTGCTATAGGCCAGGGTGTGGCCGGCTAGTCTTCGACGAGCGACCCGAGACCGCCGCCTCCACCGCTCTCGCCGGCGTGGGAGTGCTCGGGGACGCTAGATCCTTCCGAGGGTTGTATGAGGACCCAGCCTTCACCCTCGAAAGCCACCTGGAACGACTCGCCGCTGCCGCGTCCCGTAAAGGTCTTGAAGGAGACGTCGCTCCTGACGCCCGTCCTCACACCGCCGCTCCAGGCGATGGCGGACTCGGGGTCGGCGAAGGTCGGTGTCGAGGTGTCGAGGAGGACCGGCTCCCCGTCTGAAGTGACGGCGACCTTGCCCGTGCCTTCTAGTACGACGTTGAAGAGGCCGCCTGCGAGACGACCGGCGCCCTCGACCCGCTTTATGTCCCAGTCGATGCCTGGCTCGAAGGCGAGGATGTTGTCGCCGTTGACGGTCATACGGTCGTTCTGGAGCTCCAGGATCATGATCTTGCGCTTGTCCTGCGCCAGGAACAGGTCGCCCGTTCCGTTGGCCGCCATTAGCCTGACGCCCTCTCCGGTGACGGCCTTCTTGAAGAAACGGCCCAGGCCCCCGCCCTTGTGCTCGAAACGAACGTCGCCCTGGTACGCGATCATCGAGCCGAGCTTGGCCTGAATCTGGTCGTTCTCCAACCGCACCTTGAGCATCGCCGAGTTCTGCAGCGTGAATCGCCCCTCCGGCGTAACCTCCCTGAACTGCTCCAGGTTCGTCTCACTCACCGCATTACCTCCCTATCCGGTCGGAGTAAACGTTACTACCTGGGTACGAAGCGCCCGTCTAGAAGTTTCCTAGAACATCCTGCCACCCGGCGGGACCTCCCGGTCCGGGGAGAGGAGCACGACCTCGCCGCTCTCGTCAGGCACTCCCAGAACCAAAACCTCGCTCTGGAAGCCCGCGATCCTCTTCGGCGGAAAGTTGACCACAGCGACGACCTGGCGGCCCACGAGTCCCTCCGGTGCATAGTGCGCCGTGAGCTGGGCGCTGGTCTTCCTGGTCCCGACCTCAGGTCCGAAGTCCACGACGAGTCTTATCGAGGGCTTGCGTGCCTCCGGGAAGGGCTCGGCCTCGACGACCGTGCCGACCCGTACATCCACCTTCTCGAAATCCTCCCAGCTTATCTCCGGCAAGCCACACTCCTTTGTCTAGAGGCCACAGGCATCAGCAATTGGTTTCGAGAACTGGTACAACCCGGCAAAAGGACCTACCTGGAGCCTGACACCTGAAATCTGATGCCTCTTCACGGAAGATTCCTGACCTCGAAGACCTCCCTCAGTACGTGGAGGTTGAGTTTCCTCGGCAGGAACGTATCGTGCGACCACTGCGCGGGACGTCCGTCGGTCAGGTACATGATCTGGGTTAGCGAGAGGGCCGCGGAATGGGCCTTCAGGCCCAGTTTTTCGCCGATCCGGTCTCCCGGACCGATCGTGACGGCCTCGATGGACATCTGGCTGTACCCCACGGGCACACCTTCTGAGACGAGAAGATCCAGCATCATGGCGTCAGGGCGAAACCGCTCCCGCACGTCGCCCACCCCGATAATGCTCTCGGGCACCACGTCCACCATCCACGCAGCAGGCCTACCTTCGATGAGCAGCACGCGCGAGACCCTGGCAAGCGGAGTACCTTCGGCGACCTCCAACGCTACAGCCTCATCCGGCGTGGCACCGATGGCCTCTATGGTCAGGTCCGAGCCATCGAGCTCTAACCCAAGCCTCCCTGCGTGGACCGTATAAGTCTCCAGCCTCTCCAGGCCGGCCGAGAGCCGCGTCCCCTCCGGCGGACGCACCAGGAACGTTCCGCTACCCTGGCGCCGCTCCAGCAACCCCCGCTC
>JALZNL010000629.1 GCA_030857715.1 Actinomycetota bacterium
GACGAGGCCAGACCACTTCTTTTCCTCCTTCTTGCCGCGTTTTATGGTGGCGTCTATGAGCGCCTCGCGGGCCCCTTCGCCGAGCGGGATCAGGTCGATCCCATGCTCGTCGAAGGCGTCGTTGACGACGCGGTGGAGGGCGAAGCTGCGGCGGGCGACCTCGAGGTCCATCGCCGGGTCTTCGGTGACGTGCTCGACGTCGGCCTCGCGGAAGCGGGCGACAAAGCCCCTCTTGGGTTGGAGTGGTCCGGACTTGCTGCCGAAGTGGGAGCCCAGGATGTAGACCATGCCGCTGGAGTGATCCCGCGTGATCGCCTCCGCGTCCTCCGTCTTGCCGGCGTCCCCGGTTACGCGGGCGTGCAGGCGCTCTATCTCCCAGCCTTCATCCTGCGGGGAGCCGGAACGGTGCCCGATGGCGGCGACGCAGTCCTCGATCTTGCCCTCGTCCAACACCGCCCAGAACCCGAGGTCCCACCCATGCGCCCCGAGCAACGCCCCATCCTCTATGACCAGCAGCCCGGAAGCCTCGTTCGGGTGCAGGTTGAGGTCCATCTGAAAGAGCCCGTCGTCCACCACGCCTATCCTCCCTGTCGAGATAACGCCCCATACTACGCGAACACCCCCGGGAGAGTTCCGCCACAGATACCCGGATGTTACGGATTCGTTGCAATAACATTTTCGTATGTTAAGTTAACGTGATCTTGTCAAAAATCAAAACCAAGAAGGTGCTTGTGGCGGCGTTCCTGGGGTTGCTGGTGGCTGCGTTCGCATTGTTCTTGCTAAAGAGCGGTGCGGAGCCCGAGGTCGTCCCCAACGTCGCCACGATTCGGCACTCAGACGCCTCCGACGCTCCGCGGACCCCGGACGAGGGTGGCGCACCGCGGGAGATGGTTGCCTCGTACTATGCGAGCGTGCTGGAGGGCAACCCTACGGCCAGCGGGGAGCCCTACGAGCCGGGGCGTTACACGGCGGCCCACAAGCGCCTACCATTGGGAACGGAGTTGAGGGTGGCCTACGGCGGCGAAGTCGTGGAGGTTGTCGTCAACGACCGGGGGCCGTTCGTGCGGGGGCGGGACATCGACCTCTCGCTGGCTGCGGCCGAGGAGATCGGGCTGACCACGCCAGGCACCGCCCCGGTCCGGGTCACGGTGTTTTAGAGCTTTCAGCACGGCGCTTCGCGCTTTTCAGGAAGTCCAGCACGAGGCGGTTGAACTCTTCAGGACGTTCCATGTTCGGGACGTGGGCGGTGCCTGGCAAGACGGTCTTTCGAACGTTGGGTAGTTCTCTTTCGAGCAGGTCGGCGGCGGCCAGGGGCCTCGGCCGGTCCACTTCGCCGACGAGGACGAGCGTGGGGGCCTGTATTTGCGAGAGGCGGGTTGCCGCCGGTGGCCTGGGTTCCAGTTCCTCGCCCAGTTCCAGGGCTTCGTTTTTCAGGGCGATCAGGTTCATCTCCCTTACGAGGTCGCGCACGGCCGGGTCCACGACGTCGGGGCCGCGGCTGGGCCCATCCACCCACATCCTGACCTCGAGCTCGGAGACCCGTTCGAGGTCTCCGGTCTCGTCGGCGGCGACCAGCTCGTCCCACTCTTCCGGCGGCTCCTCATCGAACTCGAAGCCGCCCACCGCGGAGCCTACGAGGACGAGCGCCCCGACCCTCTCCGGGTTCTCCAGCGCAAAGTCTATGACCGCGCCGCCGCCCATCGAGCAGCCCACGAGGGAGGCCCGGCCGACGTCCAGGGCGTCGAGCAGGGCGAGCAGATCGGCGTGGTGGGAGTAGGGGCCCTCCACCATCGGAGACCTGCCGAAGCCCCGCATGTCGTGGCGGATGGTCCGGTAGAGCCGGGAGAAGGACTCGAACTGGGCGTCCCACATCCTGCTGTCCGAGATCCCGGCGTGCACCAGCACGAGCGGCTCGCCTTCTCCGGCAACCTCGTAGTACAGCTCTGCGCCATCGACCCCGACCGTTCCGGTGGTTCGGGCCATCGGTCCTCCTCCCGGGACAGGTCCCCTTTGTCGGCTAACCCGGCGCGAGGCCCTTCTTGCGCAGCTCTTCCCGGGCTTTCGGCGACTTCTCCAGGTCGGCGAGGCCCATGCCGCGGAGCACCTCCGGGGTCTTGGTAAATTGGACGTCGCGGTACTCGACAACCTGCCAGCGGTTGCCCCACGGGTCGAGAAAGTCAAGGCCCCTACCTGGCAGGATCTCCACGTCCAACCCCCTCAGCGCCCGCCGGACAGCCTTCCTATCGTCCACCACGATACCGACGTGCCGATGCCCGTCCGGCGGCTGCGTCCG
>JALZNL010000107.1 GCA_030857715.1 Actinomycetota bacterium
CGGCGGGATGCGCACCGACATGCGCGCCGCCGCCTACCCCGAAGAGGACCCCCAGACCCGCATCACCCCAGAAGAGAACACCGCCGTCTTCGTGTATCTCGCCTCGGACGAGTCAAAAGGAGTCACGGGCCAACGCTTCAAAGCCCAGGAGTTCGGGAAAGGCTAAAGGTCACCGGTTCCGGGACGAAAAGCTGGCCGCCAAGAGCCGACGGCTGACAGCGCGGTCCGGGCTTCCCGAGTCGCTATGCCGCTTTTTCGGACGTGTCCGTTAGCTCGGCCTGGACGACCAGGCGCTGGGAGTAGTCGGGCAGGGTGCAAGTCTGGAGGGTGAGGATATTCTTGCCGGGTTCCGCGTCGGTGACGGAGGTGTCGGAGGGGCCGACGGTGAGCTCCTTGAAGACCTCGTAAGTGTACTCCGTGCCGTCGGCGTCGGTAACGAAAACCTCGTCGCCCACAGTGACCTCGTTCATGTCCCAGAAGGTGAGCCAGCTCTCGGTGTTGGGGTAGCCGAGACGGTGGCCGGCGATGTAGACGTTCGCCTCGTCCTGCCAGGGGAAGCCGGTGCCTTCGAGGTGGATGGCGGCGTACTTCTTCAGGGCGGCCTCGTCGGCGCCGTCGGTGCTGGGGATCTCGTCGTCCTCTATGCGGGACATCGCGGGGACGGTCAGTTTGAGGGTCTTGTCCTCGGGCCCCGCCTCGGTCGTCTCCTCGTTGCCCTGGGTGGTCTCAAGCCTCGGGACGTTGAAGCCGCCGGGGTCCTCGCTGTTGGTCGCGGTGCTGTCCAGGCGGCCGGCGAGTAAGAAGGAGGCGACGAGCGCGATCCCGGCTAGCAGCATGACCGGGCTGAGCACCCAGAGGATGATCTTTTTTGTGCGGGATCCCTGCATAACCACACGAGATTGTAACACCAGCCTTGCTTGCGTTCCGAAACCCCGCCCTAGCGCTCCGCCGGAAGGTCCTCCCGAACGCCCCACTCGTTCCACGACCCGTCGTAGTTGGAGAGGTCCTTGTAGCCGAGCCGGTGCAGCGCGAAGAGCGGCACGGTCGCCGCCACCCCGCCGTTGCAGTAAGCGACCACGGGCGCCTCCCTGTCCTCCGGCACCCCGGCCTCCCGCAGCCTCTCTTCGAGATCCTCGTCAGAGAGGAAGGTCCCGTCGGGACCAAACAGACCGTCGGCGTGCAGATGTTTCGCCCCGGGGACGTGCCCGGGATGCCCCTCTCCCCTCGTCACCGCGCCCGTGTACTGCCCTTCGTCCCGGGCGTCGAGCACGAGGGCGTCCCCGGTTCGGCTCGCGGAGAGCACTTCTTCGGCCTCCTTACGCCAGCCGTTCCTGATCTTCGGGGTGAACGTCGCGGGCGCGGGGTTTGGGACCTCGGCGGTCGTCGGGCGGTCCTCGGCGGTCCATTTGTTCCAGCCGCCGTCGAGGACGGAGACGTGGTCGTGGCCGTAGTAGGTGAGCGCCCACCACAGGCGGGTTGCGAACTGGCCGCCGTCGTGGTCGTAGACCACGACGTGGGCGTCGTCGCCGATGCCTAGAGAACCCATGAGGTCGGCGAAGCGGTCTCGTGGAGCGACCTGGGCGGGAACGGGGTCGTCTGGGTCGGTTATGTCGCGGGTCCAGTCCACGAAGACGGCGCCCGGGACGTGGGCCTCGTCGTACTCCTCGCGGGCGGGAAGGTACTCGGCCCTCTGGCGGCCGTCGCCGAGGTCGGTCTTCTTGACGTAGCCGCGGATGTCCACGACGCGCAGGTCCGGGTCTTCGAGGTGGTCCTGCAGCCAGTCGGTCCGGGCCAGGGGGTCGAAGGTTTCCAAGGGTTACTCCTCTCCGAAGAGATCGTGTTCGCGGGCGAAGGACTCGGCCAGCTCGCGGGCCCCGTCCCCGTCGTCCTTGGCGAGGCGGCCTTCGATGACCTCGCCCTGGAGGTGGTCTTTGAGGGGCTTGATCCAACGCCCCGCAGGCCGGCCGAAGATGCGCATGAGGTCGTTGCCGTCGAGCGGGCTCTCTAGTCTCTCGATGGCGTCCTCGGACCTGACCTCGTTTACCCGGTCGCGCAAGCTCTCCCAGGACGCCTCGGCGACGTGGCGCCTCCTGGGGGCGCTGCCGGTTATGTCCGCCCGGGCGAGCTTGAGGAGCATGTCCACGTCGGCGAGCGTCCGGCCGCCGCGGGCGAGGTAGGTATCCCTGACGAAGCGCCTGACGGCCGAGTCGCTCCACGGGTCGCGCCCCACCGCGTAGCCCATCGGGCGCATGTGGTGGGCGACGAGGTGGGCCACGGCGTCGATGTCGTCCTTGGGGTACGCCAGGCGCTTCATGGCCCGCCGCGCGACGGCGGCCCCGACGTTCTCGTGGCCGTAGAAGTGGATCTTCCTGGGGATGGTGCGCCCGCCGCAGACCTCGCACTCGTCCTCCTCGGGCGTTTTCTTTGTGCACTTGGCGCCGCAGTAGGTGCAGCGGTGCTCATAGACGAGGGTGCGGGGCTTGCCGATGTCGTGGAAAAAGGCAGCCTTGCGGAGCACGGGCGTGTTCTCGACGCTCTCTACCACGATCAGGGTGTGCTCGAAGACGTCCTTGTGGTGGAACTCGGCCTCCTGCTCGACCTCCACCGTCTCCATGAACTCCGGCACGATAAACGGCATGAGCCCCAGACGCACGAGGGAACGCAGGCCCGCTGAAACGTTCTCCGAACGCAGAACCTTCTCGAACTCGTCCCTGATCCGCTCGGCGCTTATGCTCTGGAGCCAGCCGGCGTTCTCCCGGATCGCCCTTTCGAGATCCGTCGTAAGCGCGAAGGGCTTCTCTGGCTTCGACAGGGTCGCCTCGAAGCGGACCGCTCGCAGCATCCGCAGGGGGTCGTCGCGCATCCGGTCCAGCGGCTCCCCCACCGCCCGTATCACACCGTTTTCGAGGTCCTTACGACCGTCGAAGGGGTCCAGGATGCCGCCGGTCAGGGCGTCGGCCGCCACGGCGTTTATCGTGAAGTCGCGCCGGGCCAGGTCCTCCTCCAGGCTGTCCCCGAAGCGGACCTCAGGGTGCCGGCTTCCTTCCGTGTACAGGTCGCTCCGGTACGTCGTGACCTCGACCGCGTAGCCGCCGACCGTCGCCCCTATCGTCCCGAAGCGCTCCCCGACGTCCCAGAGGTGCTCCGCGTGCGGCCTGAGCAGGCGTTTGATCTCCCCCGGCCTCGCCCCCGTCGTCGCGTCCGCGTCCAACCCGGCCACCCCGAGCAACCCGTCACGCACGTACCCGCCGACCAGGTACAACTCGTGCCCGGCATCCCGGAACGCCCCGCCGAGGCGCAGGATGGGCTTCGGGACCTCCAGCTTTTTCACGTCAGCCATCATCGTCATAGGATTCTAGTACGCCGGAGGGCAAGGATCACGGGACCAGAGGCATTGCCCGGCATGCGTGCCCGGACGACAAGACCGCCGGTTACGATTCCCCGAAACCGGCAAGCTCCTCGTCTATCCGCTCTGCCAAAGTGGGATCGTTGCTGTGAAACAGCGGCAGTCGCGGTTTCGGTACCTCCGTCTTCCGGATCGCCCCGGCCACGGCCTCCCGTACGAGGCTCGACTCGCTCACGCCTCTCTCTGCCGCGAGGCGTCCCAGCGCCGCCCTGACGTCATCCGGTAGGTACACCGTGACCTTCTTCATATCGCACGTCCGGGGTAGGAACCCATGTCCTAGGCGGAGATGGCGGCTTCGCGGGAGTTGAAGACCTCGAAGAAGTCGTCGAAGCCGGTGACGGAGAAGATCCGGTCGACGGCGTCGGAGGGGGCGGCGAGGCGTAAAGCGACGCCGCGTTGCTGGAGGGCATCCTTGGAGCGGACGAGGGCAGAGAGGGCGGTCGAGTCCATGAAGGCCACGCCGCTCATGTCCACGACGACGGCGCCCACGCCGTTGTTCTCTGAGGCGCGTTCGATGGCGCCCTGGACCTTGGGGGAGGTGTGCAGGTCCATCTCGCCGCGGACGGCGACGACGGAGTAGGCGTCGGCGTGCTCGTCTATGCTGACCTCGAAGTCCGCGCCGATCCCCTCCTCTCTCTAGTCCGGGTCCCGAAAGGCCTACGGATATTAACCCAGTTGCCTCACCGGGTAAACCGCCTTTTCCGGGCTGGAGGCGGGTATTTTTCTGCTACTATTCGCGCGATGGAGGGGAGGGATCAGAGCTCGCGCGTGGCGGTCTTCGTGGACGGTGCGAACCTGTACCACGCCATCAAGAGCTACTATAGGGGCGTCCTGGACTACTCCCGCCTCCTCGAAGCGGCCGTCGCCGACCGCAAGCTCCTCCGCGCCACCTTCTACATCGTCGAGAAGCAGGAGACCGACGACGCCCAAAACACCCCCTCCGCCCGCTCCTTCGTCTACAACCTCAACAAGTTCGGCTACAAGGTCCGCTCCAAACCCCTCCAGGTCCACGAGACCATCACCCCCGAGGGCGAACGCACCGTCTCCCACAAGGGCGACTGGGACGTCGGCATAGTCGTGGACATGATGCGCCTGGCGGCCCACGCCGACGCCTACGTCCTCGTCTCCGGCGACGGCGACTACGTCGAGGCCGTCGAGTACCTCCAGAGCGAGAAAGGCCTCCGAGTAGAGGCCATAAGCGCCGCCCAGTGCACCTCCCAGGCGCTCCTCGACGTCTGCGATCAGCACACGGACCTGGCGAATATACCGGAGCTGTTCCGGGAGAAGGCTTCAGGCCACAGGCTTCAGCCGTCAGGCTAGCGTCCTGCGTATCGGGGGTGCGGGCTGTTAGCAGTCTTTCGAGCGCATTGGCCGATCTTTCCACGGGCGAAACGAAGTCCGCAACATCGTTCATGAATAACCCGGGGTATACTCCGCATGGAGGCGAAACTTCTCAAGATAGAGGTTGTCGCATGGATTACGGCGTACACCTCCCGCTGATAGCCTTTGACAGACGCCCCTGGTCCCTGCGGCGCCTCATGGAGTACGTGGAGACCGCCGAAAGACTGGGCTTCGCCGCCCTCTCGGCCAATGACCACCTCCTTTTCTCCCGCCCTTGGCTCGACGGACCAACGGCGCTGGCGACGGTACTCGCGGCCGCTGGAAGGATGGACCTCATGACCACGGTGGCGCTCCCGGTCGTGCGGGGACCGGTGCCGCTGGCGAAGAGCCTGGCCACCGTAGACATCCTCTCCGGCGGTCGTCTGATCGTGGGGGTAGGTCCCGGCTCTTCTCCCCGAGACTACTCCGCTGTCGGCGTCCCATTCGATGAACGCTGGAAGCGCCTGGACGAGGCGGTGAGGACGTTGCGCGTCCTGTGGAGCAAGGAGGCCCCAACGTTCACGGGCGAGTTCTACTCCACGGAGGGCATCGTGCTGGAGCCGTGCCCGGCGCGGCCGCCTCCCGTCTGGATCGGCAGCTGGGGCTCCGAAGCCGGTCTGCGCCGGACGGCCCGCCTGGGCGACGGCTGGCTCGCCTCCGCCTACAACACCACGCCGGAAGTGTTCGCGGGCGCCCGAAACCGTCTCGGAGAGCACCTCCGCGCCGCGGGCAAGGACCCGGACCAGTTTCCCAATGCCGTCGCGACGATGTTCTTCCATACGACCGAGAATCCCGCCACGGCAAAGCGGATAGTGCGTCATATCCTGAGCCCCGTGATGGGCCGCCCCGAAGAAGAGCTACACCGGCGCCTCCTGGTGGGATCCGCCGAGGAGTGCGCGGAGAGGATCATTGCCTACCAGGAGACCGGGGCCCGAAGGATTCTCCTGTGGCCTGTGGAGGACGAGTTGCGCCAGCTCACGATGTTTTGGGAGCGGATCGTACCCTTGGTTCGCGCACAAACCTCGCCTGATGCCGCTAATGCGCCTCCTCGGACCACATCGCCTCGACGATACTAGCCCGGCCATCGGCCGTGGCGCCTGCCGGGGGCTGGCAGCTAACTACGGCTCTCCAATGACCCGCACTTCGGATTCCAGCTCCACCCCGAGCTTCTCGCGGACCGTCCTCCGGACCAGCTCTATGAGCTCGAGGGCGTCTTTGGCGGTGCCGCCGCCGAGGTTTACGAGGTAGTTGGCGTGGACAGGGGAGACTTCTATGTTCCCCACCCTGGTGCCCTTGAGGCCGGCGGCCTCGATGACGCGGCCGGGGAAATCGCCGGGGGGACGTTTGAAGGTGGAGCCGCAACTCGGCTTGTTCGGGGAGCCGTTCATGCGCTGCGCCCGGAACTCTTTAATGCGGGCCTTGAGCCTCTCCGCGTCGCCGGGTTCCAGGGCGTAGCCGGCCCGCAGGACGAGCCAGTCGGGGTGCTCGTGGAGGATGCTCTTGCGGTAGGAGAGGTGGAGGTCCCGGTTCTCCATCCTGACGACCTCGCCGGCTTCAGCCCGGAAGACGTCGGCCCAGACGAGGACCTCCCTCGTCTCGGAGCCGTAGGCGCCGGCGTTCATGTAGACGGCGCCGCCGACGGTGCCGGGGATGCCGGTGGCGAACTCCAGGCCGGCCAGGCCCTTCGCCGCGGTCGTGTTGGCGAGGACCGGGTAGAGGACGCCGGCGTCGGCGACGACGGACGTGCCGTCGACCTCCACGTTCGTGAGGGACTTGGCGAGGCGGATGGTGAGGCCCCGGATGCCGCCGTCACGCACGAGCACGTTCGTGCCGCCGCCGAGCACCGTGACGGGAACGTCATTCTTGCGGGCCTCACGAACAGCGGCCACCAGTTCGTCCACGCTCTTCGGTTCGAGGAGGGCGTCGGCGGGGCCCCCGATCTTCCACGCCGTGTAGCGCCGGAGCGGTTCGTCGAACTTGGCCGAGGGGAAGAGCCGGTGTAAAGTGCCGTCGTGCACGGGGATGAATATAGAACACGGAAGGACGACCTGCAGCCGGGCCTGACGTTCGGGGACCCGCGGAGGCAGGGCAGGGAGCAGAGGCTCGCCTGCGAGAAGAAACGAGGTCGGAGAATGGTGGACGGACGATGAAGGCCATGGCGCTCGCGGCGGGCAAGGGCACCCGCCTCTTCCCCCTGACCGGTGAGATCCCAAAGCCCCTAGCCCCTGTCGTGGACACCCCCATCATCAGCCACATCTTCGGCCTCCTCGCCGCCCACGGCATCGACGAGGTCCACGTAAACATCCACTACCTCGCGGACGCCCTCCTCGAAGCCTATGGCGAGGAATCCCAGAGAAACGGCATGAAGGTCCACCTCAACAGGGAGGACGAGCTCCTCGGCACCGCAGGCGGCGTGAAGCGTCTGGCGGACCGCTTCGAGGACACCTTCGTGATCGTCTCGGGCGACGCCCTCACGGACATAGACATCCAGGCGCTCGTGGCCTTCCACAGGGAGAAGGGGGCGCTCGCCACCATAGCCCTCCGCCGGGTCTACGACACCTCCGAGTTCGGGGTGGTCGAGATAGACGAGGACTCCAACATCCTGGGCTTCCAGGAGAAACCGAACCCGGAGGAGGCCATAAGCACCCTCGCCAACACGGGCATCTACGTGCTGGAGCCGCGGGCGCTGGAGTAC
>JALZNL010000630.1 GCA_030857715.1 Actinomycetota bacterium
AGGCGTTCGCCCTCCAGCGCCCACCCCGCGTCCCTGAACTGCAGCCAGCCGTACAGGGCGAAGAGCGGCACCAGCAGGAGCGCGGGAAGCCCGAAGGCGACGTCGAATACCAGCAGCGGGATCAGCGCCCCCGCGGCGGCCAGGAAGAGGGCGGGAACGGTAGACCGGAAGACGTAGCGGCGGAGGGCGCGGCGCGGCAGCGGGTTCAGGGGCGGGGCGACGGCGAACTCGGGGGCCGCCCTGCGGAGCAGCGCCTGCACCTCGCCGCGGGGCAGCAGGGGGAACATGACGGCCGAGACGCCGGCGTCCTCGCCGTAACCGGCGCTCTCGACGCGCAGGGAGGCGAGGCCGAAAGGTTGGCGCAGGAGGCCCTCCGAAACGCGGACGGCCTGGATGCGCCCGAGCGGGATCGTCGCCTCTCGCCTCTCCAGTAGGCCGCGCTTGATATACAGAAACTCCCCGTCGCGAGAGAGGGTGAAGCCGAAGTGGGCGAGCACCGTGCCGGCGATGGCGAGCAGCCAGGCGAAGAGCGCGACCGCCGGGGTGAGGATCAGAGCCAGGATCAGGGCGTTCGGCGCCAGCGACTCGACGAGGTTCCGGAAAAAGGCCTCCGAAAAGAACTCGTCGAAGACCTGGGAACCGACGGCGAGCAGGGAGAGGGCGATCCCGATCTGGCCGCTGGTGGCGCCGGCGACGAGTAGGTCTCTCGTGGACAACCGCCTCAGTATCTCCGGCCCCGAAGCTTCCTCTTCGGCACCGACGGGCACCCTCCTGGAGCCCTCGATCCCGCGCCGCAACGCCTCCGTCGCCCCGCGGCCGAGCGCCGGCAGCGAGGCGTCGGGCTCGGAGGTCCCGCCGCCCGCCGTCTCCACCCGGACCTCGTAGACGCCGAAGGCCCTCTGCACTATTCCCTGCACCGTGTCCACGGACTGGACGTGCTCCAGGGGTATCGTCCGCTCGCTCTTCTGGAAGACACCCTGGCGCAGACGGAACGAGCCCCCGACCACCCCGTAGGTCGTCGCCCTCCAGGAGAGGAAGCCCCAGAGCGCCGCGAGCACCACCAGCACCCCGGCGCCGAGCAGGACGAGGGCTATCGTGAGCGGGCTCAGTCCCTGGCTGAAGAGGACGAATATTCCGGGCAGGGCCGAGGCGCTGATTAGGCGCCGGATCGACTTGAGGGCGTTTATGACCATCGCCGCGGGGTGGAGGCGGAGGAGCGGGTCTACCTCAGAGTTCATCCTGCTCCCTGGTGAGGTCGGCGATGCGGTCGCGGGCTTCGGCGGCTATGGGGGCGGAGAGCTCGGGGATCTGGTTCGGCCCTGCCGCCGTGTGGAAGACGACCGTCGAGAGCCCGTAGCGCCGCTGCAGGGGTCCCTGCCGCGTATCGACGTGCTGGATGCGGGCCAGCGGCACCAGCGTCCGGCTCACCCACCAGACCCCGCGCTGCAGGTCCACCTCGTCGGGCCGGATCTCGTAGCGCCACCGGCGCCACCGGAGCCCCGGGGCCACGACCACGGAGAAGACCGCCAGAACCAGCACCCCGAGCACGGGAAGTATCCCGATAAAGACAGAGGCCTCGACCCATCTCAACAGGACGAAGCTCGCAAAGCCTGCCCCGGCCAGGAGCGGGAGCATGTTCAGGGCGCCCGAGATCCTCCACACTACCTTTGCCCGCGGATCCAACCTCTCCGAAGGCTCGTCCTTCAAGGCCGGGAGAGCATCGGAATGGCCGGACGGCCGCGCAGGTCCTTCGCGGCGAGCTGGCCGCAGGCCGCGTCGATGTCCTGCCCCCGGCTCGGCCGCAACGTCGCCGACAGCCCCAGCTCCCTCGCGTAGCGTAAGAACGCCTTGGCGTCCCCCTTGCTCGTCGCGGAGAAGCCGGTGTCCGTCCAGTTGAAGCGGAGAAGGTTCAGGTGGTAGAGGGGGTGGTCAAGGAGCTTCGCCAGCGCCTCGACGTGACGGGGCTGGTCGTTCACGCCGGCAAGAAGCGTGTACTCGAAAAAGAGTTTGCGGCGCGTCGTATCCACGAAGTAGCGGGCCGCGTCCATGAGCTCGGGGATGGAGTGGCGGGAGGCGACGGGCATGATCTTCTGCCGCTCGTCCCCGAACGGCGTGTGAAGCGAGATCGCGAGGTGAAACTGCTCCGGCTCATCGGCAAAACGCCGGATCTTGTCCACGAGCCCGCTCGTAGAGACCGCGATGTGCCGCGCCGCGAGCCCGAATCCATCCCCGTCATTGAGGACCCTCAAGGCCTTTACGGTCTCGTTGTAGTTCAGCATCGGCTCGCCCAT
>JALZNL010000631.1 GCA_030857715.1 Actinomycetota bacterium
ACGGTCGTCTCGTCCCTGACGTCCAGGTCGCCGGTCGCCGCCCTCTGCTCGGGGTCGGGGAAACCGTCGCCGTTGCCGTCGATATTTTGCAAGGTCAACAGGTAGGTGCCCCCGATCAGCACCACGGTATCCCGGCCGTCGAGGGCGTTGGACTCCTGGATCGCCGCCCTGAGAGTGCACTGCCGGCCCCCCGTCTCGGCCGATACGTCGCACCTGCCGTCGCCCGGCTTGCTGTCTCGGGCGTCGAAAAGCTGGTCCGCGGTGAAGGTGTCTGCCAGCGCGACCCCCGAAAACGCCGGTATCAGGAGGAGGGTCGTCGCCAGAGCCAGTAGCGCCCCTCCAAAGCGCCCCAGGCGGGCTGCGGATCTCGTCATGCTCTCCCTTTCATGCGGTCTCTGTACTCCGGAACCCTGACGAGGACCCTAGGCCTCGGAAGACGTCTCGGAGGCCACTGTGGGCGTTATCTCGGGCGTCGTCACGTCGTAGAGGAGGGAGGTGCCCGAGGGTACCTTGAACACCTTGAGCGTCTGCAGGGTGGCCCCGCGCTGCCTGATGGTGTTCACCGCCCTCATGGTGCAGGTGAGGTCTTCGGGCGTGACCTCTATGAGATTGTAGCCGTGGAGCGTCGAGTCCAGGTACGTGATGTGGGGGTTGGCGCTCTGCGTCTGCGCCGTGAAGATGTCGCCTCCCTCGGGCCCCGGGCCGGGTATCGCCGGCGCCTGGTTAGATCCCCTGCCGAGCGTCGCTATCTCCACGAGGTTCGCCGAGGTCACCGAAGCCCCCATAAGGCACACCCCGACCCTGTCCTGCGGCGGCGGCTCCAGAACGCCGCCCTCGTACGCCGGGGCCGCGGTCTCGTCCACGACGTACGCTTCGTCGTAGTCAGGCCTCGCGTAGCCGGCTATAAAAGTGTGGAGGTCGCCGGTTATGACAACGAAGTTCTCTACGTTCTCGTCCTTGATCGTCTGCGAGATCCGCCTGCGCTCGGCCTGGTAGCCGTCCCACTGGTCAAGGTTGAAGTACACGCCCTCATCAGCGCCCTGCGGCCCGGGGAGATCTGGGGGGTTGGCGGGATCGAGGCCTTCGCGCAGCGCGTCCACGAAGGTGTTCGCCTGCTTGAGCTGCATGAACATCGTCTCGTTGCCCCAGATCTTCCAGGTGCGGGTGGAGTTCGTGACCTTGTCCAGGAAGTAGTCGAGCTGCTCCTCGCCTAGCATGGTGCGCCCCTCGGCCTCCTCCTCCCCGCAGCCCGGCGTCAGGAGGCGGTCCAGCGTGTCGAGGCCGCAAGGCGGGCCGTCGCGGTAGAGCCGCTCGTCGCTCATCACCAGCTCCAGGAGGTCGCCGAAGACGAAGGTGCGGTAGATGCTTATCTCCTGCAGGGGGTTCGCGATCCCGCCCTCGTAGCGGACCTGCTTCCCGGTCGGACCCCTCACCCCGACCGGCATGTACTCGACCCACGCCCGGTTGGCGTCGGCCCGCCGGCGCCTGTCCGGGTCGGGGACGATCTCGCCCTGCTCGTTCTCCCTCGGGGCCCTCCCCGCCGCGTCGGGGGCGTTGGCCCTGTAGCAGTCGTTGGCGAACTCGTGGTCGTCCCAGATCGTGATGAACGCGAAGTTCTCGTGTACCCTCTGGAGGTTCTGGGTCGCCTTGTACGTCTTGTACAAAAAGCGGTAGTCCGTGAGGGTGTCTGCCTCGCCGGCCGTGCCGCTGTTGGGCAGCTCGATGGTCCTGACCTGCGCACCCTGGAAGCTCGACTCGTCCACCGTCTCGTAGATGTAATCTCCGAGGTGGACGATAAAGTCCACTTCCTCCTCGGCAAGGTAGCCCAGCGCCGTATAGAAACCGTTGGTGTAGTCCTGGCAGGAGATGTACCCGAAGCGCACCCGGTCAGGGGAAGAGTCTGGCGCCGGCAACGTCTTGAAGCGTCCGGTGAGGCTGGCGTAACCGTCGTAGATAAAGCGGTAGTAGTATGTCTCGAAGGGCCTGAGCTCCGGCCTGTCGTCGATCTGTACCTTCACGATGTTGTCCCTGCTCGCGCCCGTCTCCGCCTTGCCCCTGAGGACGGGATTCTCGAAGGTGGTGTCGCGGGCTATCTCGTAGGCGACCGTCGTGCCCGCGCCGAGCGATCTTACGCGGGTCCAGAGCACGATGCCGTCAGGCTGCGGGTCTCCGGAGGCCACGCTCTGGGGGAAGACCGAGGGCCGGACCTCGCGGACCTTGAACAACTCCCGTGCCTCCGCCTCGCTTACGCCCGGCCCCGCCACGGACGATCCCGCCCACAACACGAC
>JALZNL010000108.1 GCA_030857715.1 Actinomycetota bacterium
AGATGGCCCCCCTCGTCTACGGCATCGAAAGCGGGTCCAACCTCGTGCTGGAGAGCAACAAGGCCTTCAACCGGACGATCTACCACCTCCACCAGGAGCTCGAGTTCACGGTCCCTTTCGAGGACACTTTCAAAGCCTGCGGGCAATTCGTCGAGTTGTACGAGCGCATGTACCCCTCGGGGTTGCCGTACGCGCTCTTCGAGGTTCGGTTCACGCCGGAACACGACCGCACCCTCATAGGCGCCGGGCGAGGGCGCCGCTCCACCTGGATAGACCTCGTCCTCAACGACTCCGACGGCTTCGAGAAGTACTACGCCGGCGCCGAAGGGCTGGTCAGGGAGATGGGGGCCCGTCCTCACCTCGGCAAGTTCTGCGAGGACTTCGGCAAAGCGGACCTGGCCGAACTGCACGGGGAGCGCTTCGCGAGGTTCCTCGACCTCGTTGAAGAACACGACCCCGAGGGCAAGTTCGCCAACGGCTTCACGCGAAGGCTCTTTGGGGACGGGACTTAGCCGATGACCCCTCCGCCCCGGAACGCCCGGGGCCGCGGGGTGGTGCGGTCGCGAACGAATTCGGAAGAAGGGGAGGTCAGAGTTGGCTAGCAGGGAAGAAACGAGGAACGGGACGGCCGGTCCGCGGAGCAGGACGTCCGCGGGCTCTTCGCGCGACTCGCTGGCCGGGGCCGGGTGGCGGTGCGAGGAGGTCGGCGTATCGGCGTCCGGGGGCCGTCCTTTCTCCTGGATGAACCCCGTCCCCCTCTGGCAGTCGCGCAACCAGAACCTGGTACGCCTGTTCGGGGACCCGACCAACGAGGAGCGACGCCTCTGGATGAAGCTGCAGCGGGAGGCGGGGTGGCTCCCCGAGGACCTGATCGTCCGCGTACCCCCACGACGCGAAGCAGGCCGCCAAAAAGTCTCGTTCATCGTGGTCGGGGACACCGGGGAGGGTGACGCCTCGCAGCGCGCGGTAGTAAAGCCGCTCCTCGCGGGCGGGCGGGACACCGACTTCATGGTCGTTTGCAGCGACGTCATCTATCCCGCCGGGGACGCCGGGGACTACGACGCCAAGTTCTACGAACCTTACGACGACTACCCGGGCCCCATCTACGCCCTGCCCGGCAATCACGACTGGTACGACGGCCTGGTCGGCTTCATGCACCACCTGTGCGGGGCCGACGTATCGGCGCTCCCGGCCGCGGAAGGGCGACCTTCGTCGTTCAAGGAGCGGTTGCGGCGGTTGCTGTGGCGCAGGCCGGCGAGGAGGGGCCCGGAGGACCTTCCGGTGCGCAGGCGCACGGAAGAAGGCCGACGGACGGGCCAGCGTTCGCCCTACTTCGCCCTTGATACCGGTCCGCTGCTCGTCGTTGGCATAGACACCGGCATGGGGGGCCCGATCGACCGCGAGCAGGCCGGGTGGCTGAGGGGGATCTCGCGCACAGACAAACCCAAGGTCCTCCTCACCGGCAAGCCGCTCTACGTGGACAGCGAGCACCACCCGTACCCGATGGAAGACGGCGGCACGGTGGACGACGTGGTCCTCGACCCCGACCACAACTACGTCGCGGCCATCGGCGGGGACATCCACAACTACCAGCGATACCCCGTGCCCGTGGGCGGGCGGGACGAACCGCTCCAGTACATCGTCAGCGGGGGCGGGGGCGCCTACATGAGCGCCACGCACAGGATCCCGAAGGTCGACGTGGGCGGCGTCACCGAGGACGACTTCATCTGCTACCCGCGGCGCGGCGACTCCCTCTCTTTTTACAGCAAGCTCTACGACCGCCGGCTCGGCCTGGGCATGGGATGGCTCGAGATAGCACCAGGCGAGGCGGCGGCGTACATGGCCGAGCGCCTGGGGATCATGCCCGCGCGGCCCGAGGACCAGGAGGGGTACATCGGAAAGCGCGCGCGACGCGCGGCCGACTGGATCTTCCCGCTACCGGGGAGTGGGCGGACCCACTATCATCACTTCTTCTCTGAGTTCTTCGACTGGAACGACCCACCGCTGTTCAAGAACTTCCTGCGCATCGACGCCTCGGAGAGTGAGGTCCGCATCCGATGCTTCGCGGCGACGGGCTGCGCCGAACACGAGGACGATCCACCCCTGGAGGACGAGGTCAGGATCCCACTCCAACGCAAGTGACGGAAACACCCGGCGACGCCGTCGGTCGAACCTGGAATTTTGCAGAGCGGGGAGGCCTGCATCAAGGGCCCGACGACGTCTCCTCAGGGTGAGCGTCGGACAAGGTTGGGGAACAGTTTCGTAGCGAGAGCGTGGGGCGGGACCTGGGCACGCCATGCCAGGGCGAACGGACGGACAACGGACCTGTAAGATTCGGGGTGGACGTAGAGGTTCGTGCCGGGATAGAGGTGAAAGGCAGTGGCAGAACTCGCCGGAGAGAGGTGCACACCCTGCCGGGGCGGCGAACCGACGCTGGACGAAAACGAGATAGACGCGCTTCTGCCCGAAGTCTCCGGCTGGCGCGTGGCGGAGCGGGACGGCGTGAAGCGCCTTGAGCGGGAGTTCCGGTTCGCGGACTTTGCTCAGGCGCTGGATTTCACGGTCAGGGTCGGCGAGAGGGCCGAGGAGGCCGGCCACCACCCGGCGCTCCTGACGGAGTGGGGGAGGGTAACGGTGTCGTGGTGGACGCACGCCATCGGCGGCCTGCACCGCAACGACTTCGTGATGGCGGCCAGGACGGACAGGGTGTACGCGACTCTTCTGGAGGATGATGGCCCGGGTTCTTGACGGCAAGGCCACCGCGGCGGCCATAAAGGCCGAGGTGGCCGAAGGGATAGAGGAATTGCGGGCGGCCGGCCGGTCGGTGCGGCTGGACGTGATCCTGGCTGGCGAAGACCTCGCTTCCGTCACCTACGTGCGCCACAAGGAAACGGACGCGGAGGAGGTGGGCATCACCTCCAGGGTCCACAGGTTCCCGGCGGACGTCTCCCAGGAGGAGCTGACCGCGCTCGTGGATCGGCTCAACGAAGATCCGGAGGTCTCGGGCTTTATAGTGCAGTTGCCGCTACCGGGGGGCCTCGACCCGCAGCCGCTCATCTCCCGCATCAAGCCCGAGAAGGACGTGGACGGCCTGAACCCCGAGAGCGCGGGCAGGCTCTCGATGGGCCTGCCCTCCTTGCTGCCCTGCACGCCGCACGGGGTCATCCAACTCCTGCGGCGCCACGACGTCCCGCTCGAAGGACGGGAGGCCGTGGTGCTCGGCAGGTCCAACCTCGTCGGCAAGCCGATGGCCCAACTCCTCCTGCGCGAGAATGCCACCGTGACCGTCTGTCACTCGCGCACCCGGGACCTGGCCGCTGTCGCCTCCCGGGCGGACGTGCTCGTCGTCGCGCTGGGGCAGCGGGAGCTGGTCGGGGCCGAGTACGTCAAGGAGGGCGTCGTCGTGGTGGACGTCGGAATCCACCGGAGGGACGAGGGCGGTCTGGTGGGGGACGTGCGCTTCGACGAGGTGGAGCCAAAGGCCTCCGCCATAACCCCCGTGCCTGGCGGCGTCGGGCCGATGACGCGGGCGATGCTGCTCCACAACGCCCTCCAGGCCGCCCGCGCGGCACCCGCGTAACCCACTCGTGCCGTGATCTCTGGTGCCAAAGCCGCTCTTAGGGAGGCGGTTCTCCTTCGCCGCGACGCGCTGCCGGAGAGAGAACGCGCGTTGCTGAGCGGGCGCATCCTCCGAAGTGTCCTGGATCTCCCGGCATACCAGGACTCGGGCGTCGTCCTGGCTTACGCGTCCTTCGGCACCGAGCTGCGAACCGAAGAGTTCCTGCGGCGCGTCCTTGACGACGGGAAGGTTCTCCTGCTCCCACGGGTCGAGCGTGGCCGATTGGGACTCTACGAGGTACGGGACGTGGCGAGGGACCTGGCGCCTGGGACGTGGGGCATACGCGAGCCGAAACCGGACCGCTGCCCAAAGGCGGACCCCGCCAGGGTGGACTTCGCGCTAATTCCGGGCGTTGCCTTCGACCGGAGGGCGAGGCGTCTCGGGTACGGCGGCGGTTTCTACGACCGCCTGCTGGCGGGTGGCCTGCCGGGCAGGACCCCGCTCGTCTCCGGGGCGTTCGAGGTCCAGATGGTGGACGAGGTCCCCGTCGGTCCGCACGACGCGCCCGTAGGCGCCGTGGTGACGGAGGAGGGAATCTACGCCCGAAGCGGCGGGTGATCCTCTAGTCGGTCTCGGGCCGCCAGGCTACCCTTCGGCTCCGGCCGGGATCGCGTACCGGCCCAGGCGTTCGTAGAGCGGCAAACACTCGTCGAGAAGTGGCAAGAGCCTCTCTGGAAAAGCGTCTGTCTTTGGCTCGTAGAGGGAGAACCCGGTCGAGGTGTGGACGTTGGCGTACCAGTGCGTCGCCCAGACGCCGTCCTCGGGCTTGGGGCCGGGTGGCCAGCGGAGCATGGCCTCGTAGAACGGGATGCCGAGCCGGTCGCACGCTTTTTGCAGTACGCCCGGAGGATCGAGGAGCAGTTGCTTCGCGTCGAGGACCACGGGATGTACACCCTGGCGCAGGACGTGGTCCAGGATCTCCGCCTGCTGGAGAAGGCCGGTGTCGCGCAGGGTGGGGTCCGGGAGTTGACGTGTCAGGGAGGGCAGCATCTCGGCCGGGTCCCGGGTGAGCAGGACGTTCGTGATCCCGCCAAGAAACCCCCGGTCGAGCCCCGTGAGATGGTGGGCCATGTTCTTGAAGAAGTGAACCGGCCTCCCGCACGGCCCGAGCAGAACCTCCCGGACCACCTGCTCTCCGTCCGTGTCCATGGCCGCCAGGACCTCGTCGTCGCCTGGATGGTCCGCCCGCGTGACCTTCAGGTAGTGCCCGTAGAGTGGCTCGTCCACGACCAGGGTGTCGGGCCTCTGGCGGAACGCGTACATCAGGGCCGTCGAGACGTTGCGCGGCCCCGACCACACGCTCAATCTCAGGCAGTCCGCCACGGGCTAAACCCGCGATGCCGAGCGCGAGACGGCCTCCGCGTACAGGTCGTTCAGGCGGCGGGTCATCGGCCCCATGCCTTCGCCCCCTATCGTTTTTCCGTCCACCTTTACGACCGGGGTCAGGCCGCCGAAGGTGCCGGTGACGAACGCCTCGTCGGCGTCGTAGACGTCGGTGAGGGAGAAGGGCCGTTCCGAGACGGGAACCCCGTCGGCCTTGCAGAGCTCGATCACCATCCGGCGCGTGATGCCGTTGAGGCTGTAGTGGCCGGTCGAGGTCCACACCTCCCCGCGCCGCACGACGAAGAAGTTGGTGGCGTTGCAGGTGGCGACCGCCCCCGTCGGGTCCAGCATGAGAGCCTCGTCCGCGCCCGCCTCCAACGCCTGCACCAGCGCAACGACCTCGTGCAGCTTGCTGTGGCAGTTGAGCCTCTGGTCCAGGGTGTCGGGCGGCGGGCGCCTCACCGTCGAGGTGAACAGGCTGACGCCCCGCTCCTTGACCTCGGGGTCGGCCTTCTTGTGCTCCGCGATGATGACGACGTTCGGGCCGCCGACGACGAGGCGCGGGTCCTGGGAGGGCGTCTTCTTGTCGCCGCGGGTGACCATGAGCCGGACATGCACGCCGTCCGTCATGCCGTTGCGCCGTGCCGTCTCGTGGAGGGCGGCCGTGATCTCCTCCCGCGTCATCCTGATCTCCAGGCCGATGGCCTTCGCACCCTGGAAGAGACGGTCGAGGTGCTCGTCGAGAAAGGCGAAGGCGCCTTCGTGCAGCCGCAGGCCCTCCCAGACGCCGTCCCCGACCAGATAGCCTGAGTCGAAGACCGAGATCCTGGCCTCCTCCCGCCGGAAGAACCCGCCGTTTATGTACACGAGCACGTCCTCGTTGCGTCTGTCCGGCACCGCCTCGTGCGTGCCCCTCTGCATAAGATCTCCTCTCGCCGGTCCGCCCGCAGTAAAGCACGAAGAGCGCATCGTAGGTCACGGGCCTCGACCGCAGAGCGGAAAAGACGGCCGTTCGTTTGGGGGTTTGTAGAAACCCGGCGGCCGGCGGCGCGTATGATGTCCTCGTGGACCTTTCCAGAGAGAGCCAAGCGGCGGGCAACGGGCGCGCGGCGCTCATAGTCAACACCCGTTCGCGCAGCGGGGAGCAGGTCTTCTTCCGGGCGCTGGACCTTTTGCAGGAGATGAAAGTCCCGCTCGGCGCGACCTACGCCATCCGCGATCCGGTGAGGTTGCCCGAGACGGTGCGGGAAGTCATGGACGACGGTTCGGGCTACGAGACCCTGATCCTGGGCGGCGGCGACGGCTCGGTGAGCTCCGTCGTGGACTTTTTGGCCCACAGGCACGTCACTTTAGGCCTCCTGCCCCTTGGCACCGCGAACGACTTCGCCCGCACGCTCGGCATCCCGTCCGAGGTGGAGGCGGCCTGCGACACGATAGCGAACGGCAAGGTCGTCGACGTGGACCTCGGCCTCGCCGGGGACAATTTCTTCGTGAACGTCGCCTCCGTGGGCCTCGGCGTCGGGGCCACAGAAGCCCTGACGCCGTGGGCAAAGAAGAACATCGGGGCCCTGGCGTACCCGGTGGCGGCCATCCGGGCGTTCCTGCGTCACGAGCCTTTCTCCGCCCGGCTCGCCTTCCCTGACGGGGACCACGAGCCCGTCGAGCACGAGAGGCTCCTGCAGGTGGCGGTCGGGAACGGCAGGTTCTACGGGGGTGGGATGGTCGTGGCCCCGGACTCCGGCATAGACGACGGGAACCTCGACGTCTACGCCATAGAGCTCGGGCGGCACCGCGACCTCTTCGGGGTGGCCCGCTACCTCAAGAGCGGGGACTTTATCCGCAACGAGAGCGTCAGCCAGTACCGCACGACCCGCGTGCGCCTGGAGACGGACCCCCAACTGGCCGTGAACATCGACGGCGAGCTCGTCGCCACGACCCCCCAGGACTTCTCCGTGGCCGACAACGCCCTGAAGGTCCTCGTCCCGCAGGCCTCGACCGCGGCCCACCGCCACCTGTAGGACGGCCAGCGCGTCCGTGCTTGCGCGGATTGGGACGATTGCTACACTTCGGGATGTCGGTGGGGATGGAGGAGAGGAGCGGCGCGTGCGGCCTGAGGACATCGAGGGCCTGACCGTTGGGGGCCTGCTCGACCTGGTGAGGGAGCGGCGCCCGGACGACGACGCGCTCGTCTATCCCGACCGGGGGTTGCGCTACACCTACGGCCAGTTCGGGGAGGTTGTCGAGCGGTGCGCGGGGGCGTTGATGGCGCTCGGGGTCGGGAAGGGCGACCACGTAGCCGTGTGGGGCCAGAACGTCCCCGAGTGGGTGACGCTGCAGTTCGCAACCGGCAAGATAGGCGCCGTCCTCGTAACCGTCAACCCAGCCTACAGGTCGAGGGAGCTCGGGTACATTCTCGAGCAGTCCGACGCCGCGGCCCTGTTCCTGACGCGCGGAGCGACGGACGCGGACTTCCTGGAGGTCCTGCAGAGCGCCGTGCCGGGGTTGTCGG
>JALZNL010000632.1 GCA_030857715.1 Actinomycetota bacterium
CTCGACCTCCGGGAAGAGCCCGGGGTTGCTCTTCCCCCGGTTGAAGAGCGTTACGCGGTGCCCGCGTTCGAGCGCCGCCGCGACCAGGTGACGGCCGAGGAACCTGGTGCCGCCCAGGACGAGGAGGTCCATCGTTCGGGCCTCGCTACCCCGTCCCTCCGGGGCGGGTAACGACCTGGTCGATGACGCCGTACTGCACGGCCTCTTCGGGGCTCAAGATGTAGTCGCGGTCGGTGTCGCGTTCGATCTTCTCGAACGGCTGGCCCGTTGCCTGCGCCATGATCTCGTTGATCCTGCGCTTGGTAAAGACGATCTCCTTGGCGTGAATCTCCACGTCTGACGCCTGCCCCCCGATGCCGCCCTGGATGGCCGGCTGATGAAGGAGTATGCGCGTGTTCGGCAACGCGCTCCTCTTGCCCTTCGTCCCCGCCGCGAGCAGGAACGCCCCGGCAGAAGCCGCCATCCCGAGCGCCGTCGTCGCCACGTCGGCGTTGACGAAGCGCATGGTGTCGTACATCGCGAGCATCGCCGGGATGCTCCCGCCGGGCGAGTTTATGTACATGTTGATGTCCTGCTCGGGGTCCTCGGAATCGAGGTGCAAGAGCTGCGCCATGACCACGTTTGCGACCTGGTCGTCCACCGGCGTACCAAGGAAGATGATCCTGTCCTTCAACAGCCGCGAGTAGATGTCCATCGTCCGCTCGCCCCTGGGGCTCTGCTCCGTCACGTACGGTATTACCAGCCTGGGATCGGAACTCATCGTACAGACCACCTCTCTTCCGCCTACGGGCTATACTTGCGAGAGAGTAACATTGATGCAGTGTTTCGGCAAGTTTTTTGCAGTGTTTTGGAGGTAGAGGACTTTGGAGCCGGATCGTTTGCGGGTGCTCAGGATGCGGGCGGTGATGAGCCAGGAGCAGTTGGCGGACAGGAGCGGGGTGGCGAG
Organism: Actinomycetota bacterium; assembly: GCA_030857715.1. Next base: position 947 of record JALZNL010000632.1, read on the forward strand.
GGACACGATCTCCAAGCTGGAGACGGGCCAGCGCCGGGCTTACCCTTCCACGATCCGCAAGCTCGCCCTCGGCCTCGACGTCAAGCCGCAGATGCTCATGGGGGGCGTGGAGTACCTGGATGAAAGCCCTGTGGGAGAGGTTGACGCGAAAACCCCGGAGAAGGCCGACCCCGACAGGAAGATCGGGTTCTAGAACCATTCGTTCCGCTGGGGAGATGCGCGTCGGGCTCGTCGATGCCGTAGAGCAGGTGGGCGGTGCGGCCTGGCGTCCGCTGGAGTCTCAGGACTTTCCGTTCTTCGACTACGAGTTCCTGGACGCCCTGGAGAGGTCGGGGAGCGTGGGCCCCGGCAGCGGGTGGTCGCCGGTCCACCTCGTCTGCGAACGGGACGGGCAACTCGTGGGCGCCATGCCCCTCTACCTCAAGACCGACTCCTACGGCGAGTACGTCTTCGACTGGGAATGGGCCCACGCCTACCATCAGCACGGGATGGCTTACTATCCGAAGCTCGTCGCCGCCGTCCCGTTCACGCCGGCTACGGGTCCCAAGGTGCTCGTCAGGCCAGACGCCGACCGGGAGGCCGTCACAAGGACGCTGCTCGACGCGGCCAGGGAGGTCGGTGAGGAGAACCGGGCGAGCTCGACGCACGCGCTCTTCGTGCCGGAGAGGGACCTGGGGTATTTCGAGGAGCGCGGGTTCGCGGTCCGGCATTCCCTGCAGTTCCACTGGCACAACCGTGGCCACCCGTCTTTCGACGACTATCTCGGGGCGCTCACGAGCAAGCGGCGGCGTCAGATCTCTCGCGAGCGCCGCCAGTTGGACGAGGACCTGACGATAGAACGCCTCACGGGCGACGCGCTTGAGCCCGAACACGCGGACATGATGTACCGCTTCTACACCTCGACGTCTGACAGGAAGTGGGGCTCCCCTTACCTCAACAGGAAGTTCTTCCGGGAAGTCTTCCGGACGATGAAGGACCGACTGCTCTTCGTGCTCGCCAGGGACGGAAGGGGGCATCCGGTGGCCGGGACCATCAACTTCTATAAGGATGGGGTGCTCTTCGGGCGTCACTGGGGGGCGGTCGAGGAGCGACGCAACCTCCACTTCGAGCTCTGCTACTACCAGACCATCGAGTTCGCCATCGGGCGGGGAATAAAGCTCTTCGAGGCCGGGGCCCAGGGCGAGCACAAGCTCGCGCGCGGCTTCCTACCAACGCTCACCTACAGCGCCCACGACCTCAGGCACCCGGCCTTCAGGCAGGCCATCGGACGGTTCGTCGAAGAGGAGAAGGAGTACCTCGACCACGCCGTCGAAGAGTACTCCCGGCACGACCCGTAC
>JALZNL010000109.1 GCA_030857715.1 Actinomycetota bacterium
GGTTGTCTCAAAGGAGTTGGTGTATCCGTCGCTGGAAGCGGAAGTGCTTGCGCGCCTCCCGCTCGCTTCCCGGTAAGCGCACCAACACGCTGTGCAGGTAAAGGTTGAAAGCAGCCACGCCGCTTGGAACAGCATCGAAGGGTAGGTAAGCGAACAGAGAATCACCTGCCGTGGCGATCAGCGCCGGTTGCACGCTGGTGTGAACCTATTCCTGGCCAGGTTTGATCGCGGCGGGCGGTGTTGGTGAGGCCCGTTTTCGACCGACCCGCGTTCCCAATGCCTTCGCCCGCTCCGAGGGCGGTCGGCGACAATACGTACGACTCTGTCGGGTTGTGGTGCGGCGCGTGCTTGTTAGCTCACCGGTCCGTGACCGCGAGCCTGGCGGCGAATCCGATCAGAAACGCGCCGAATGCCCGTTCGATCCACCGGCGGGCGACGGGCGCGGCGAGCACGAGGTCGCGGATGGCGGCGCTCGCCAACGCGTAGACGGCGAACACGGCGAGGGTCATGAGCATGAAGATCCCGCCGAGCCCGATCAGTTTCGTATCTAGCAGGCCCGGTGAAGCGTCGAGGAACTGCGGCAGAAAGGCGAAGAAGAACAGGGTCAACTTCGGGTTCAAGACGTTTAGAAGGATTCCGCGCCGCACGACCAGTCCCGTGGGGTCGATCGAGGCGTTTTCGTCATCCAGCGGCAGGTCTCCGGCATTGCGGATCATCGACACGCCCATGAAGACGAGGTAGGCGACCCCCGCCCATCGAACCACCTCGAACGCGACCGCCCCGGCCTGCATGATCCCGGACAGGCCGAGCATGGCCGCCAGCATGTGGGGGACGATGCCTAGAGTGCAACCGACGGCCGCGAACAAGCCGCGCCGCCGGCCGCCGCCGATCGAGCTCGAGACCGTGTAGATCACCCCGGTGCCCGGGATAAGGACCACGACGAGCGACGTCAACAGGAACTCGACGGACATGCCCGGGAGGCTAGTCGTTCCGCCAGGACCTGTCAAGAATTTCGTGTGTAATATGAGATCTCTGGCCGTACGTCATGGTGCGTTATCATGGAGATGGTGCAGGCAGACTGGGAGGTTTAGGTGCGCGGGACGGTAGGAGAGACGTTGGAGCGGTTGGTCCTCTTGCAGGTTGGGGCCGCGGCGGCGACGCGGGACCGGGTGCAGGAGGTCGTTGAGGGTTTGATCGAGCAGGGCCGCATCGAGCGTGAGGAGGGGCGCACGGTCGTCGAGGACGTGATGAACCGGGCGAAGGAGCGGTCTGCGGGGGCGAGGTCGCTGGTGGACGCCTCGGTGCAGCAGGGGCTCAGGAGGGGCGGGCTTCCCACTCGGGAGGACCACGAGGACCTGGTGTTCCGGGTGGAGCAGTTGGAGCATCGGGTGAGGATGCTGGAGGACCGGCCTGTCGCGGCGCCAGTGCCGCCGCCGGTGGCGGGGGAGCCCAACGTGGCGACGGACACGCCCCGCGACGCCCCAGAGACGCCGCCGGGACTCTAGGCGGGCGCCGCGCAACCTCCGGCGGGCGGCGGGTTGCTCTCGCCGGGCACGCGGGCGGGAAGCCTTCGGCGGTTCACGCAGATCAGCCGCGTCCTCGTCCGGCACGGCTTCGGCTTCGTGTTCGATGTCCGTCGGGACCGGCGGGAGAACAAGGGGCTGCAGGAGTTCCTCGCCCCGAACTTCGGCGTAAGGATGCGGCGGAGCCTCGACGACCTCGGGCCGACCTTCGTCAAGTTCGGGCAGGTGCTCTCTACCCGCTCGGACATCTTTCCCGAGGGCATCCTCTCCGAGCTGCAGAAGCTTCAAGACACGGCGCGGCCCATGCCCGCCGGACGGGCGCAAGCGATACTGGAGCGGGAGCTCGGGGCTCCCGTCGACGAGGTCTTCTCCGCGTTCGATCCCGTCCCGCTCGGGTCCGCCAGCATCGGGCAGGTCCACCGGGCGGTCTTGAGAACCGGAGAGATCGTCGCGGTAAAGGTGCAGCGGCCTGAGGCTCCGGGGAGGGTGGCCGCGGACCTGGAGCTGATGCGTGAGTTCGCGGGTTTCGTGGACCGGCGGTTCGCCCAGAGGGTGCTCGTGGATGCGAAAGGTCTTGTGGCCGAGTTCGAGGTCGTAGTCCGGCGCGAGCTCGACTACACCGCCGAGGCCCAGAACTCCCGGCGCTTCGCCGCCAATTTCGCCGGCACCCCGGTCGTGATCCCGGCCGTCTACCGGGAGTTCTCGACCTCCAAGGTGCTGACCATGGAGTTCGTGGTGGGAACGAGGTTTAGAGACATACAGCCGCTCCTCATGGCCCCCTCCGAGCGGCGGCGGGTGGCGTCGATGGGGGCGGACGCGATCTTCAAGATGGCCTTCGAGGACGGGTTCTTCCACGGCGACCCGCACCCGAGCAACCTGCTGCTCACGCCAGGGGGGGACTTAGCACTCCTTGACTTCGGGATGGTCGGCTTCATGAGCCAGGGCGACATAGAGGCGCTCTCGCGGCTGTTTATAGCCGTGATCCAACGCGACGCGTCTGCGGCCCTGCGTGCCCTCGAAGGACTCGGCGTGCGTTACGCCACGGAGGTGCGCGGCGAGCTCGTGCGGGAGCTCAGGGAATTCCTGAACAAGTACGCCGGCCTCTCGGTTGGGGAGGTCACCCTCGGGCAGGCCCTCTCCGAGCTCATAGCGCTCGCCCGTCGCTACAGGGTGCGCATGCCGCCCGTCTTTCCCCTGCTGACTAAGGCCCTGGTCACCGCCGAGGGGCTCGCCCGGTCCATAGACCCGACCATAAACGTCTACGAGGTCGCGCGCCCCTACGCCAGGAGGCTCCTCTCCCAGAGGTACAGGCCCCACGTGCTGGCCGAGTCCGCCACGGAGCGGTCGCTGGAGTACGCCCGCTACCTCGAAGAATACCCCGAGCAGATCCGCCAACTCCTCGGCGAGCTGGGCGACGGGGAGCTGGAGGTCCAGCTCAAGCACGGCGGCCTCGACGAACTCGTGGGGGAGGTGGACGTGCTCGCCAACCGCCTCGTCTTCGCTATCGTAACCGCGGCGCTCCTCGTCGGCTCCTCCATGCTCGGCGCCTTCGACGTCGGCGGACCGAGCGTCCCCCTTATCGGCGTCCCCGTCGTCGCCTTCATAGGCTTCACGCTCGCCCTGATCCTCGCCTCCCTGCTCCTCGCCATAATCTACAGGTCGAAGAGGCTGTGAGGAGCACGCTGGCCGCGAAGGACCGACCAGGGGCGCGCAGAGATCCCGATGGCAGGCGGCTTCAGGCCTTCGCTTCTTCGAGGTCTGGTCTCGGAGTCCCTTCGGCGATCTCCCTCGCATCGGACCACAGGACGTAGCCCAGGAGCATCCACCCCACGGCGAACAGGGTCCTGAAGAACATGAAAGAGAAGGTCAACTCGCCCGTGTCGCTGCTACCGAAGAACAGCCAAGAGAAGCCCATCAGCCCCGTCGCCAGCGGCAGGACCCTCCAGTAGCGCGGCAGCACTCCTCTGCGCAGGGCGGCAATGCCGAACAGGAGCGGTCCGAGCATGAGGGCGAGTGCGCCAAGGAACACCAGCATGAACAGGTCCACCTGGGTCGTGAAAGTGAAGGAATGCCCCGCTGCCAGCAGCAGCACGCCCACGAACGCCGCCCCGAGACCGGCCCTTCCAAGCCGCCCCGAGACGGGTCCGTAGCGCGAGTAGAGCGCCGCCACGCCCACAAGCCACAGCGCGAACCCCGCGAATATAAAGTATCCCAGCAGGGAGTCGTCCGGGTCAACGTAGCCCCTGGCCTTGGTCAGGCTGAACATGAGGGCTCCCAGCAACAGCGCCAGTCCTCCCGACCGGTAGAAGAGTCTCCGAGATGGCATCTCGCCGCCCGCCTTCCGCTACGACTACCTCGACTGGAGGGGATTATGACTTTCATCCGAGCCGGAGACTTCACGCAAATGAGCTATCTTTCGGAATACTTCCTGCCTTCGTACCTCCAATATCCCGTACAGGCCGCGTGTTTCCGAACAGGAAGAAGCAGACCATGGCTCTCTGGAGCATACGGTGCGACATCACATCTGGTAGGTCCCATAGAAACGCACCAACCTCATAGTGCTCGTGGGCCTGGCGGGCCAACGAGCTATAATATCCCCGTGGAACCAGCACGCACAGAGGAGCGCCTGCGGGCGATACCGGCGCCGCCGGTAACCATCTCGGCCCTGCTCGAGAAGGTGACCTCCTACGCGCCCGAGGGTGCGGAGGAGTTGATCGCGGGCGCCTACGGCGTCGCCCACGCCGCGCACCGGGGGCAGGTGCGCAAGAGCGGGGAGCCGTTCGTCTACCACCCGCTGGCGACGGGGGCCATCCTGGCCGAGCTCAGGCTAGACGCGACGACCATCGCCGCGGCGCTGTTGCATGACGTGCTCGAGGACACGGGCGTCACCAAGGCCGAGCTCGCCGGTCAGTTCGGCGACGAGGTCGCGGAGATCGTGGACGGGGTGACCAAGCTCGGCAAGCTGCCTTCGGGGAATTTGGAGGAGGCGCAGGCGGAGAGCCTGCGGAAGATGATCGTGGCGATGAGCCGAGACGTGCGCGTCATCATCATCAAACTCGCCGACCGGCTGCACAACATGAGGACGCTCGCCTACCTCAAGCGCGAGACCCAGCTGCGGAAGGCGACCGAGACGCTGGAGATCTACGCGCCTCTGGCCCACAGGCTCGGTATCTACTCGCTGAAGTGGGAGCTCGAAGACCTCTCGTTCGCGACCCTGCACCCGCGCCGGTACGAGGAGATAAAGCGCCTGGTGGCCGCCCGCAGGGGCGACCGGGAGGCGTTCATCAACGGGACGGCGGCCGAGCTTCTGCGGCACCTGCGTGAGACGGGGGCGGACGCCGAGGTACACGGGCGGGTCAAGCACTTCTACTCCATCTACAACAAGATGGTGCTACGCAACAAGGAGTTTAACGAGATCTACGACCTCACGGGCCTCAGGGTCGTGGTTGACTCGGTGCGCGACTGCTACGGGGCGCTCGGGGTCATTCATTCGATCTGGAAGCCCATACCGGGGCGGTTCAAGGACTACATCGCCATGCCCAAGTTCAATATGTACCAGTCGCTGCACACGACGGTCATGAGCAACGAGGGAAAGCTTCTGGAGATCCAGATCCGGACCCACGAGATGGACACCACGGCCGAGTTCGGCATCGCCGCCCACTGGATGTACAAGCACGGCCTGACGGACCGGCAGGTGGACCGCTTGACCTGGCTCAAGAGCATGATGGAGTGGCAGCAGGAGACCACGGACTCCTCGGACTTCATGGAGTCCCTGAAGGGCGAGCTCGTCGCCGACGAAGTCTTCGTCTTCACGCCGAAGGGGGACGTCGTCAGCCTGCCTTCGGGGGCGACGCCCCTGGACTTCGCTTACCACGTGCACACCGAGATCGGGCACAGGACCATCGGCGCGAAGGTGAACGACCGGATCGTGCCGCTCGACTCCGAGCTCGTGAGCGGGGACCGGGTCCAGGTCATCACGGGCAAGAACTCGGGGCCGAGCAGGGACTGGCTGGCGGTGGTCCAGAGCGGGCGGGCCAGGAACAAGATCCGGCAGTTCTTCAACAAGGCCGACCGCGAGGACAACCTGGGCCTCGGTCGGGAGAAGCTCCTGGGCCTCCTCAAGAAGCGCCGCATCGGCAAGGTGCCTTCGGGCATCCTGGAGGACGTCGCCCGCGCCACCAACCACCCCTCCCCGGACGACATGCTCGCCGCCGTCGGCGCCGGCACGATCTCCGCGGAGAATGTCGCGGGGCGTATCGCGGACCTCGTCCAGCCCAAAGAAGAGGAAGAGGAGAAACCGAAGACGCAGCCGCCGGCCCTCGCCCCGCTCCCGCTGCCGGGCGACGCCGGGCCCGCGGACGACACGGGCGTGCGCGTGGTCGGCTCCAGCGGAATCCTGACGCGGCTGGCGCGCTGCTGCACCCCGATGCCCGGCGACGACATCGTCGGCTACGTCTCCCTGGGACGCGGCGTGGTCGTTCACTCCGCCGGCTGCGTGAACGCCCGCGCCCTCAAGTCCAAGGACGCGGAGCGGTTCGTCGAGGTGGAGTGGGCCGGCGGGGAGGGCAAGCTCTTCACGGTGGAGTTGCTTGTCGAGGCGCTCGACCGGATGCACCTCCTGAAAGACATAACGTCCGGCATCTCGGATGCGGGGGTGAACATAGTCTCGGCGAGGGTCGATACCATCGAGGACCGCACGGCGCTCAGCCGGTTCGCGTTCAAGGCCGGCAGCGTGCAGCACGTCGAGGAGGTCATACGCAAGATCCGGGGCATCCCCGACGTCTACGATGTCTGCCGGGTCTCCCGCGACGGCACGCCCCTCGAACGCTAGCTTGCGCCTGCTCAGCGTCAACGTCGGCCACGAGACGCCCATCCAAGGCGCCCGAAAGTCCGGAGAGACCGGCATCTTCAAGCGTCCGGTAGACGGACCAGTCGTGGTAACCTTCGACGGCCTCGCGGGCGACACCATCAGCGACACGAAGAACCACGGCGGCCCCGACCAGGCGGTCTCCGTCTTCGGCGCCCCGGATTACGGGTGGTGGTCCGGAGAGTTGGGGCGCGAGTTGCCGCCCGGCACGTTCGGCGAGAACCTGACCGTCTCAGATCTGGAGAGCGCCGCTGTGTGCGTCGGGGACAGGTTGAGTATCGGCCCGGTCGTTCTCGAAGTTACCGCGCCGCGTATACCTTGCCTGACGCTTGCCGTCCGGATGGGGGACCCGGCCTTTCTCAAGCGGTTCAGGCGGGCGGAGCGGCCCGGAATATACTGCAGGGTCATCCGGGAAGGTGAGGTTCGGGCGCGCGATCCGGTCGGATACACGCCGTATGTCGGAGAGCGTGTGCCGGTGCTGGAGGTGTTTAGGGCATTCTTCGATCCTGACCCGGGAGAGGACGTTCTGCGCAGGCATCTTGCCGCACCCATCGCCGTGCGGGCGCGGAGGGAAAACGAGGAGCAGTTGGCAAGGCTGTCAGCGGACCATACGAGTGCCAGGAGTATCAGGTGACCGAGATCGAGCAGGTAACGCTTTCCATGGGCGACTTCGAGGTGAACTCCTACGTGGTCCACGCGCCGGAGGGCGACGTCATCGTGGACGCGGGGGCGGAGGCGGGGAAGATCCTGGGCGCCGTCAGGGCGCCGGTCGCCGCGATCCTCATCACGCACGCCCACGCCGACCACGTCGGCGCCCTGGAAGCCGTGCTCCGGGGGACGAACGCGCCGCTCTACATACACCCGGACGCGGCGGAGGCGGCCGGCGCCACGGTCTACGAGCCGCTGGACGAGGGTCAGGAGCTCGATCTCGCGGGGGAGTCGTTCCGGGTGCTCAACACGCCCGGCCACGCTCCCGGTTCGGTGACGTTCGTCGTGGGGCGGGACCAGATCGTGGGCGACCTGATCCTCCCGGGCAGCGTCGGCCGGACGGAC
>JALZNL010000633.1 GCA_030857715.1 Actinomycetota bacterium
TACCGTCGCGGCACCCGGCGCCGACATCCACGCGCCATTCCCGCAGGACCGCTACGCCATGTGGAGCGGCACCTCGATGGCGACGCCGTTCGTGGCCGGTCAGGCGGCCCTTATCCAGAGCGCAAAACCCATGGCGAGCGCGGAATGCGTTACCGGCATCATCGACGTGACCGCGGACAAGGCGGCGCTGGACGCCGCCAACCCGACCTTCGTCGGCAGGCTCGGCAGCGGCCACGCCGACCTCGGGGCGAGCACGGACTACGCCGCGAACCAGCCGAGACCGTGCGCCGATACGGACGACGATTGAGCACGGGGCCCGTTCTTTGCCACCGGGCTGCCGCCTACGAAGGCGTCCACGGTTCTGCCAGAAGGGGCCCCGCCGCAGACGACGGGGCCTCTTCGCTCCGGTATGCCGCATTAGAAAGCTCTCATCCGGCTTCGTTTAACTATCTTTTCACGCGGGCTATCGCACTTGTGGGGTGTATGGCAGAGAGCTACCGGGGACCGGCGGGGTCTTCGGGGCTCGGGGAAAAGGAGTGAGGGTATGACGGGCAGGATCTTGACGGTATCGACGACGGGGATGTTGGCGCTGATGATGGGCCTCGCGGCGCTGTTGGTGGCGGCGCAGGCGGCGCAGGCCGAGGAACGGACATGCCGGGGCACCATCGGCCCCACGACGGTGGACAACCTGCGGGTTCCGCAGGGCGCTTCGTGTACGTTGAACGGGACGAGGGTCGAGGGGACGGTCAAGGTCGAACGGAAGGCGACGCTCGTCGCCAACACCATCCGGGTCAAGGGCAACGTCCAGAGCGAGGGCTTCAAGAACATCACCCTCAAGCAGAACTCCGTAGTGGTCGGCAGCGTGCAGCTCGAGAACGGGCTCGACGACGGCAGCGGAAAGGTGCTGAACTCGAAGGTCAACGGCGACTTGCAGTTCTTCTCCAACGAGGCCCGCATGGTCGCCAAGGGGAACACCATCCTCGCGAACTTCCAGGCCAACCAGAACACGGGCGGGCTCGTGATCCAGAACAACAGGATCGCCGAGAACCTGCAGTGCCAGGCGAACAACCCGCCCCCGACCGGCTCGGGCAACACCGCGGGCGACAAGGAAGACCAGTGCGCCGCGCTCTAGGCTAACCGAGGCAGGTCCCTACCCGTAGGGTCCGCCTCACGAGAGGCCGCCCTTTGGCGGGGCGGCCTCTCCTGGTCGGTTTGCACCAGCGCTTCGAAAAAGGTTCGAACTTATCTGGATTTAACTATCTCTTGACGATCGAGCGAGCATCTATAAGTCGGCAGCACCAGGCGACGTGACAAAGTCTTTGGAAAGGGAGATCTTTCGTGAAATTATTCGACGATCCCACGGTCAAGCACGGCTTTGCGACCCGCGCCGTTCCGCCGGCGGAGATGGCCGGCGTGGTGCCGATGTCTCGCGCGCCGCGCATCGGGGACATGGTGATGGCGGAGGTCCTGAGCATCGGCAAGAACAAGACGCTCGAGGCCCGCAACGGCGTCACCATGTACCTCTTCGAGGGGGACCGGATCGTTGGCGCGTTCGGCCACCGTTACGCCACCGACCAGTACGAAGGTTACGTGCCGGAGGGGCCGGTGGAGAAGTGCGACCTCCTCTCGGTCGGCGGCGTGTGCGGCGAGGTCGTCTCCCGGCACACCGCCATGGGCGAGCCCACGAAGTTGCGCGTGCTTGGGATGGTCGGGGATCAGGACGGAAGGCCGATCAACCAGCGTGGCTTCGGCCTGCCACCCCGGGGAAACGGGGGAGGCGACGCCGAGGTGATCCTGGTCATAGGCTCTTCGATGAACGCGGGCAAAACGACGACCGTCGGCACCCTGACGCGGGCGCTGAGCCGGGCCGGTTTCAGCGTGGCGGCGGGCAAGGTGACGGGCACCGCGGCGGGGAAGGACGGCCGCTTCTTCGCGAGCTGCGGGGCGAGGCCGGCGCTCGATTTCACAACCGTCGGCTACCCCTCCACCTACATGGTCGGCCTCGACGAGTTGTTGACGATCTACCGCGACTTGCTGGCCCACCTCCGGGCCGCCGACACCGATTACATAATCCTCGAGGTGGCCGACGGCATCTTCCAGCGCGAGACGCGCATGCTGCTGGAGTCCGCCGAGTTCCGCGACGGCGCCGACCACGTGTTCTTCGCCGCCGGAGACAGCCTCTCCGCCGAGAGCGGCGTGCGCTTCGTGCAGGACTACGGCCTTCCCCTGCGCGCCACGGCCGGCACTGTTACGCAGAGCGTGCTGGCGACCCGGGAGTCC
>JALZNL010000110.1 GCA_030857715.1 Actinomycetota bacterium
CATCGCGGGCCTGGACTCCGGTAACGACCAGGGGGAGCTGTACCTCACGGATGTGTTGGAGACCATCGGGCGGAGGAGTCGGGCGGTCACGTACAAGTTGAAGAACCCGGAGGAGGCGAACCTCGTAAACGACCGGGCGCAGCTCGCGAGGGCCGAGGAGATCCTGCGCCGCAGGATACTCGACGCGCACATGAGGAACGGGGTGACGGTCAGGGACCCGGCGAGCACCCACATCGAGGCTTCCGTGGAGATAGGTCGCGACACGGTGATCCTGCCCGGCAGCTTTCTGCGGGGGGAGACGAAGATAGGAACGGACTGCGTGATCGGGCCCTCCGCCGACCTCGTGGACACCACGGTCGGCGACGGCGCCCAGGTCGAGCACTCGGTCGGGCGCGGCGCGGTCGTGGGCGAGAACGTGGGCGTCGGCCCTTTCTCCTTTCTGCGGCCGGGGACGGTGCTGGAGGAGGGGTCCAAGGTCGGCGCGTACTGCGAGGTCAAGAACACGCGGGTCGGCAGGGGGAGCAAGGTGCCCCACCTCTCGTACGTCGGGGACGCGGAGATAGGGGAGGGGGCGAACCTCGGGGCGGGGACCATCACAGCCAACTACGATGGCGAGAACAAGAGCCGGACCAGCATCGGGGACGGGGCCTTCACGGGCGTGAACACGAACCTTATCGCGCCGGTTACAATCGGGGCGGACTCGTACACGGGGGCTGGGAGCGTCGTCAGCAAGGACGTCCCGCCTGGCAGGCTCGCCGTCGGGGCTCCGGCGCGCGCGATCAAGGAATCACCGCAGAGCCGGAGAAAGAGAGCGATGGACGATGAGAAGGGGGACTAGAGCGGTGATGCAGAACGGCCATCTGACGCAGACCACGGAGAAGCGGCTGATGATCGTCAGCGGCGAGGGCTACCCGGAGCTCGCCGAAAGGATAGCCGACCGGCTCGACATGGACCTCAGCGGGGTCGAGCTCGTCAAGTTCCCCGGCGGCGAGCTCTACGCCCGTTACCTGGAGAGCGTGCGCGGGGCTGACATGTTCATCGTCCAGTCCCTGTGCGAGCCCGTCAATGAGAACCTCATGCAACTGCTCGTCATGATAGACGCCGCCAAGAGGGCTTCCGCCAAGCGGATCGTGGCGGTCATCCCCTGGTACGCCTACTCGCGCCAGGACCGCAAGACCAAGCCTCGCGAGCCCATAACGGCCAGGCTGGTCGCCAACATGATCCAGGCGGCGGGCGCCGAGCGCGTTATGACGATGGACCTGCACACGGGCCAGATCGAGGGCTACTTCACCTTCCCCGTGGACCATCTGACGGCGATGCACACTTTTGTGGACTACTTCGTGGAGCAGGGCTTCAAGGACGCCGACGACGCGGTCGTCGTCGCCCCGGACACGGGCGAGGTGAAGGTCGCCAAGCAGCTCGCCGGACACCTCAGGCTGCCGTGGGCCATCGTGAACAAGATGCGCGACAGGCCGGACCACTCGGAGGTGACGCACGTTATCGGCGACGTCGCGGGCAAGCGCGTCGTCATGATCGACGACATCATCGCCACCGGCGGAACCCTGGTCAACGCCGCCGCCCGCCTCGTAGAAGACGGGGCGACGGAGGTCCGGGCCGCCGCGACACACGGCGAGTTCTCGGGGGACGCGTACCGCAAGATCGAGGACTCCCTGATAAAAGAGGTCCTGGTTACGGACACGCTTCCCTTGAAGAGCGACCAGCCGCGGTCTAAGATCAAGACGCTTACTATCGCACCGATCCTCGCCAGCACGATAAAGAACGTCTTTACAGACGAGTCCGTGAGCGAGGTCTTTATGGGCGAGAACCAACTTTTCTGAGAGAGGGCAGGAGAAGGAAATGGCTGACAACGTTACTTTGCAGGCGAACGAGCGCGGGGAGCGGGGCAAGAACGCGGCGCGCCGGTTGAGGGCCTCCGGGATGACCCCGGCGATCCTCTACGGCGACGGGGAGAGCACCTCGCTCGCGGTCGAGACGAGGACCCTGGACTACACCCTCACCCACTTCGGGGACAACGCCCTCTACGACATCGACCTCGGCTCCGGCAACTCGACGGCCCGCGTGGTGGACGCGCACCGGAATCCCGTGACCGGCCTGCTGGTCCACGTGGACTTTGCGCCGGTGAATATGCGCGAGAAGATCGAGGTAACCGTTCCCCTCACGATCGTCGGCGAGGCGGTCGGGTCCGATGAGGGCGGCGTGCTGCAGCAGGTCGCGTATGAGATCCAGGTCGAGACCCTGCCGGGGAACATCCCGCAGGAGATCACCCTCGACGTCACCAGCCTCGGCATGAACGAGAACCTGACGCTGGGGGATCTGACCCTGCCGGAAGGCGTCGTCCTGCTCTCTGATCCCGAGGAGGTGGCCGCCGTGGTGACCGCGCCGACGGAGATCACGGACGAGGAGATGGAGGCCGCCGGCATCGTCGAGGATGAGTCCGACGAGGAGCTTGCCGAGGGCGAGGAGGCCGCCGAGGATGACGAGGTTCCCGCCGAAGAGGGCGACGAAGGGGAGAACAGGTAACCTGAGGCTCGCCCGCTCTTTTTTCGGGCGTAACGACGACGGGGGGCCTTCCGGGTCCCCCGTCGTCGTTGGCCTGGGCAACCCGGGCCGCTCCTACGAGCGCACCCGCCACAACGCCGGCTACCTCGTCGTCGAGGAGCTGGCCCGCCGCCACGGCGGTTCCTGGCGCCGCAAGAAGAAGGCCGAGTCCGCCGACGTCTCCGTCGGCCCGAAGAACGTCACCCTGCTGAAACCAACGACGTTCATGAACCTCGCGGGCGCGGCGCTGGCCGGCCACCGCGCCGACAACCTTATCCTCGTCCACGACGACCTCGACCTCGAACCGGGGACCGTCCGCGTCAAGGTCGGCGGCGGGGCGGGCGGCCACAACGGCCTGCGCTCGACCATCCAGAACGTCGGCCCCGACTTCGTCCGTGTCCGCATCGGCATCGGCCGCCCGCCCGAAGGCGCCCGCATTTCCGTCACAGATTTCGTGCTCGGCCGGATGGACTCAGCGGTCAAGGACGCTCTGCCACGGGCCGCCGACGCCGTCGAGGCCGTCGTGGAGGAAGGGGCCGAGGCGGCGATGAACCGCTTCAACGTGCGAGACACCGCCTAGGAGCGGGGTACCGCGGGAGGGTTCACGGATCGCAGTGCGGTCTCCCGTGCCGGGTTGAAAGACGGGCTTCTAGCGCCAGGGCAGAGGTTGGCGTGAGTCGAACACTTCCGCGCCGAGCTGCTCGTCGAAGTGGATCTCTTCGACCTCCAGGGCATCGAAATCTGCGCCCCTCAGCCGGGAGGCGCAGCGCAAGAGCACGCCGCGTTCGGCGTCCACGACCACCTCGTACTCGTCCGCGCCCCAACTCAGGGGGTCGGGGTCCCATCCCCAATCCCACCGGGCCCCCGGCACGCCCACCAGGCGCACCGCCTCCCGACCCGCCCACGTAACCGGGCCCTCCACCGTAAGGTCTAGAGGGCTCAGTTCGTAGGAGATCCCGCAGATCTCGTCCGTGAGCAGGGCATAGAAGGTCCAGTAGTGGTCGAGGGCCAACCTGAACCACAGCGGGTCGTCTTCGCGCGGGCCGGCCCCGACGCGATTCTCCCACACCAGCCCGCTGCCTGGCGGACCGCCGATCGGCAAGCGCCTCCGGCCGTTACAGGCGGAGATGTTCACCCCGCCGCCCGGTACCTCCGTCTCCACGCGCCAACGATATTTGTCTGCGCGCCAGGCCCGGCAGCGCCACCCGAAGAGCCCGTCCGGCTCGGGGTGGTCGATGGGGCGCTCGATCGCCTCGGAGGCTTCCCGCGCAGAGACCCCGAACGCGCGCCTTCCGGCCTCGCTACGCATTATGCTCTCGCGGATCTCCTTATGTACGAGACCGTCCCCCCGGTAACGCAGGGCGGCGCGCACGGTACCGTATCGCTCGGGCGCGGAGCGGATCAACTCCAGTACGTGTTCGGGTTCCACGGGCGCCTCCTGCTCGGTTTGAAA
Organism: Actinomycetota bacterium; assembly: GCA_030857715.1. The sequence goes on from JALZNL010000110.1 coordinate 4,013, forward strand.
TCGGCCCCTACGGGGTGGTCGGCCGGGCCTCGCGGAGCATGCGGCCGAGCATCTCGACGCCGCCCTTGTCGAGGGTGCGGTCTTCTTCGATGATCTCGAGGTCCTCCGGAGCGCCGAACTCCCGTAGCCTGCGCGCCGTGATGCTGGCGCAGATCACGGCCCGGACGCTCTGGAGGACCCGCAGCGCCTCATCCGGGTCTTCGTCCACGTAGGCCTGGACGAAGTCGAGGTGGTCGAGGCCTGCGCCTTCGAGCGAGCGAGCGAGGTTCTCCATGCACGTCCGGCCCCATCCCACGACGCCTACGGTCGTCCCGGCCGGAAGCTCGGTCAGGCGCTGCAGGCTTTCGAGGTTCGCCTCCGCGAGCAGCGCCACGGTCTCCACGCCCAGGGGCTCCATCAGGTCCTGCACCTCGTGGACGTGGAAGAAGGTGGTGACCGCCAGCGTCCACGGCGGCTCCCCGTCTTCGGAGAGTCGCCCGGGGAGATCCTCCAGGAGCACCCTCTCAACCTCTACCGGTAGCTGCCCTTCAAGCTCGTCTGAGAACTGGTCGAGCTCCTCCCGCGTGCACTCGACGAAAAGGATCTTGGACTTCTCCCGCGGCTCCGCGCCGGCCCGGGCCAACAGCGCATAGGCGAGATCCTCGACCGGCAACCCCTGCGCCGCCGCGAGGTCCATCACCCGGTCGAGCACGTCGCCCTTCATCTCCACCGCGTCCACCGGCGGCTCGAGCACGTACATCCCGCTGCCGCGACGGCTCTCCACGAACCCCTCGCGCTCCAGGTCCGAGAACACGCGGGCGACCGTGTTGCGGTTGACCCGCAAGAAACCCGCCATCGCCCGGATGCTCGGTAGACGCCCCCCAACCTCGAAACCGCCCGTCATGATGAGGTGCTTTATCTGCTGCTCTAGCTGCAGGTGTACCGGCACGCGGCTCTTCGAATTTATCTGCAGATCCATGGATTATCCTATTGTCCTATTACAGTATGTCACTTATAATTGTCCTAGTCGAATGGGGCAATTATACAACAAGCGGTTTGCCCGGAGGTGAGCGGTGAACGGATGGATGGATCTCGAGCTGGCGAAGGAGCGGCGCCGGGAGCTTCTTCGGGAGGCAGCCGAGCTGCGACTGGCCCGGGAGGCGGCGCGTTCGGTGGCCGGGAAGATCGAGGGAAAGGGCATGAAAGTTCGCTGGGGTCTCGCGGAGGACGAGGCGGCGGTCGCGGATCTCTTGCAGCTCAACGGGATGCCGCGGTGGGTCGCCTTCGAGGAGCGATTCATCGTCGCGGAGAAGGATGGAAGGCTCATCGGCGCGGTGCGGTACGCGACGGAGTCGAAGAGGATCTCGCTTGGCCTGCTGGTCGTGGACCCGTGGGCCGGCGAGCGGCGGACGGCATGGGCGCTCTACCGGGGGGCCGTGGATCTGGCCCGCGAGCTCGGCGCATCCGACGTACGGGCCACCGCCGCGCGGGGTTCGGTGTACCCGGGTGAGGCGGGGTACCATCGGGCCGGGCGTGGGTGGTGGTCACCTGTGCCTTCAGAGGGCGGAGGAGGACACGGGGGCTTCTGGCGTACGCTGCTGCATCTCTGGGGCACGAGGGCGGCGTTGCCGTTCTACCGGGTCCCCCGCTAGGATCGATGGCGGGGAAGGTTCTGCCAGACGCGGTCGGGGAGTGGTTAGCTTACTGTCGCGTGGAGGCTTTTCGACAAGTAGGATGAACGACTGGAAGGGTGCATGATCGCGAGGATATGGCACGGCACGACCGTGCCGACGAAGTCCGACGAGTATCTGGATTACCTAAACGAGACCGGCGTCTCCGACTACCGGGCGACAGAGGGGAACCGGGGCGTGTACGTCCTGCGCAAGATCGAGGACGATCGGGCGCACTTCCTGACGGTGTCGTTCTGGGAATCCATGAAGAAGATCGAGAAGTTCGCCGGCTTCGACCCGGAGAAGGCCAGATACTACCCCGAAGACGAGAGGTTCCTGCTCGACTTCGAACCGACGGTCGAACACTACGAGGTCGTGGTCGAAGCGTAGGTGGCCCGAAGACCTGAGAACGATTCGGATTTCTTGAACAGGAGATCGATGAAAGACGAGAGGGAGAGAGCGGAGCGTCGGAGCCGATACTACGCCGGGGCCCGGGCCGCGGTCCCGTTCGCGCTGGCGACGCTCGTTTTGGGCGTCTCCTTCGGGGTGCTCGTCCGCTCCCTGGGGTGGGGGGCGGTGGCCGCCGTTGGCTCCTCTGTCTTGATCTGCTCGGGCTCGGCCCAGTTCGCGGTGGCGGCGGTCTTGGGCTCTGGCGGGGGTCCGTTCGCGGCCATTGTCGCTGCCGTGCTCCTGAACGCCCGTTTCGGGCCGATGGGCGTTGCCGTCGCGCCTTACCTCAAGGGCGGTCCGTTGAGGCGCGCGCTGGAGGGCCAGACGGTGGTAGACGCCTCGTGGGCCCTTGCTAGCCGGGGCGGGGGCCGGTTCGACCGCGAGTTCATGATCGGCGCCACCGTCCCGCAGGTCGTGGCCTGGATCGGGGGCACGGCCGCCGGGGTGTTCGGCGGAGACTTTGTCGGGGACCCGGAGAGGCTGGGGCTTGACGCCATCTTCCCCGCGTTCTTCCTCGTCCTGCTCATAGAGGAGCTTCGCGGCGGTGGATCCGCCATCACGGTCGCCCTTATCGCCGCGGTGCTCGCACTCCTGCTCGTTCCCTTTGCGCCCCCGGGCGTGCCCGTAATAGCCGCCTGCGCGGCGGCGCTTCTCGGCTTGAGGAGGACCTCTTGACGACGCTCTGGATCACGATCCTCGCCGTCGCCCTGGCAAATGCGGCCATCAAAGCCTCGGGGCCGGTTCTCGTTGGAGGAATGGAGCTACCGTCGCGGGCGAACGCCGTGATCTCGCTGCTCGCACCCGCGCTCCTCGCGGCCCTCGTGGTCACCGAGACCTTCAGCGAAGACGGAACGCTCGTCCTGGACGAGAAAGCCCTCGGCGTCGGGGTGGCGGCGGTCGCCCTTCTGCTGCGGGCTCCGGTGCTCGTCGCGGTATTTCTCGCCGCCTTTACCGCCGCGCTGGTTCGGGCCTTCGGCTAACCGGGTGGAAAAGCCGCGCACAGGGTCGCCAGAGCGCAGAGAGCCCGGAATGCATCGGACCGTCGCCCACGAGGATGTCCGATTCCCGCCAGAAATAGGACCGTGAGGGTGGGACAATCGGGCTCATGATAAAAGACTTCGACAGCCGGTACAGGGCGGTCAGCAGCCGCGACGAGCGTTTCGACGGGTGGTTCATCGTGGCGGTTACTTCGACCGGGATCTACTGCCGCCCGAGCTGCCCGGCCGTGACGCCCAAGAGGGCGAACGTGCGCTTCTACCCGACCGCCGGGGCCGCCCAGTACGCGGGCTTCCGCGCGTGCAAGCGCTGCCTGCCCGACGCGGTTCCCGGC
>JALZNL010000634.1 GCA_030857715.1 Actinomycetota bacterium
TGCGGACGAACTCGAGGACCGGCTCTCCTCGCTAGGACCGGAGCCCTTCGAAGAAGAGTTCGACGCCGGGTATCTACCACGTGTCATCGGTTTGCGGAAGGCCCAGATAAAGCCCCTGCTCCTGGATCAGAAAGTCGTCTCAGGCATAGGGAACATCTACGCCGATGAGATCCTTTACGACGCGAGGCTGCATCCGAGGCGGAAGACGAACACGCTCTCGGAGGGCGAATGGGAGGTGCTGCATGCGGCGATACGGTCCAACCTCGCGGCAGGCATCGAGCATCGGGGGACGACGGTGCGGCTCTACAAAGACGTGCTGGACCGGCCAGGCGATCATCAGAACTACCTGCGGGTCTTCGAAAAGCATGGGCAGCCCTGTCCGGGGTGTGAAGGAGAGGTAGTTCGGGAAAAGGTAAGCGGGAGGCCGTCGCACTTCTGTTCCGCGTGCCAGCGGGAGGATGGCCCCGGAGGAGGGGGAAGGTTAGAATCACTGTGGTAGCAAACGTGAAAGGAGCCAAGGGTGGCTGAGCAGTTCGACCTCGTAGTGATAGGTGGCGGGAACGGTGGGTACATACCGGCTATCCGGGCCAGCCAGCTGGGAATGAGCGTAGCCCTCATCGAGAAGCGGGAGGGCGGACACCTCGGAGGCACATGCCTGAACCTGGGATGCATCCCGACCAAAGCATTGCTCCATACGGCCCATCTCTTGCACGACGCCAGAAACGGCGAAGACTTCGGCGTCAAGGTCGGAGAGGTGGAGTTCGACTACCCGCAGGCTGCAAAGCGCCGCGAGCAGGTCGTAACCCAGCTCAGGCGCGGTGTGCAGGGTCTGATGAAGAAGAACAAGGTAACCGTCTACAACGGGGTCGGCAGCTTCGTCGAGCCCAAGAAGATAAAGGTAGAGACCGAAGACGGCGAGGAGGAGCTCGAAGCGGGGAACGTCCTGATCTCCACCGGCTCCGCCGTCAGCACCCTGCCTGGACTGGAATTCGACGGCGAGAAGGTTATCTCTTCGGACGACATCGTGACCAACGACGAGAGCTACCCCGAGTCCGTCATAGTCCTCGGCTCGGGGGCCGTCGGCGTCGAGTTCGCCAGCATGTACCACGACTTCGGAACCGATGTCACTGTGGTCGAGCTGCTCGACCGCATAGTGCCGCTGGAGGACCCGGAGATCTCGGCGGCACTGACGAAGGAGTTCGAGGACCGCGGGATCAAGGTGCTCACAAGCACGAAAGCAGACCCGGAGAGCCTGGAGAAAACCGACAGCGGGATCAAGATCAAAGTGGCAGGCGCTGGCTCCGGCGAGCAGGAGGAGACGGAAGGCGAAGGCGGCTCCTACGGCGGCGAGGACGCGCCCACGGGTGAGGCCGATGGAGGAGAGACGCTCGAGGCCGAGGCTATCCTGGTCGCGGTCGGGCGCAGGACCGTTACAGAGGACCTGAACCTCGACGTGACGAACGTAGAGCTCGACGACAGCGGGGTCATCCAGGTCGACGAGTTCGGACGGACCGGAGAGGACGGAGTCTACGCCGCCGGAGACGTCATCGGAGGCTACTGGCTCGCCCACGCCGCCGGGCACGAGGGGATCATCGCCGTCGAGCACATGGCCGGCGAGAACCCGCTGCCCATGGACCAGGACCTCGTCCCGCGCGTGACCTTCTGCCGCCCCGAGGTGGCCTCATTCGGGCTCAGCAAGGCGCAGGCAGAGGAGGAGGGCTACGAGGTCAAGGAGTCCAAGTTCCCGTTCAGGGCCATCGGCAAGGCACTAATCGAAGGCGAGCCCAACGGCTTCTTCAAGATCGTGGCCGACGAGGAGACCGACCTCATCCTTGGTATGCACGCCATAGGGCCCAAGGTGACCGACCTTATCACCGAGGGTGTATTCGCCAAGCTCGTCGAGGGCACGCCGCAGGAGATCGGGATGACCATGCATCCCCACCCGAGCCTCTCCGAGGTCGTCGGCGAGTCCGCGATGGCCGTGGAGGGCCAACCGATTCATTTTTAGGTTTCAGGCTCCAGGCATCAGGGGGGCTTCGGGGCGGCGTTCGCGCCACGCGGCAACGTCGCCCCGGCTTCTCCTGCAGCCTGAAACCTGATGCCTACTCTGTGCGATAAGAAATACGGTATGGCTACGCCCGCGTGCGATACCATAAGGCTCAAAGTGCGAGGAAGATAGGAGAGCCGTGGCCCGCAGACAGATCAACCTTAAGGTATTGGACGACGGCACGAAGACCTTCGAGGTCCGCCACCGCTGGGAAGACAGGCCCGTCGCCCCGC
>JALZNL010000635.1 GCA_030857715.1 Actinomycetota bacterium
CCGCCGCCGTCGTCGCGCTCACCGGGGGCCAGCCCACCGGGGGCCAGCCCACCGGGGGAGCGCCGGGCATGGAGGAGCGGGCCCACCGCTGGCTCTGGCTGCCCTTTCTGGTGTCGGGGGCGGTCCTGGCGTACGCGTCCCGGATGCGGGTGCCGCACCCGTACAATGATTTGTGGGTCTACCTGGCATACGTCAGGGAGTTCTTGAATACGGAGTCGCTCGCCCGCTTCGAGCCATACTTCGGCAACGAGACGGGGGCCTCGCGCGTCAGGATCAACGGCTGGCTCCTGGAGCAGGCCGCCTTTTCGAGGGCCTCCGGCATCGATCCCGTGGACCTGGTCCTGCGCTACCTTAACCCCACGGTCGTAGTTTTTGCCCTGCTCTCCGCCTACGCCCTGATGCGCCTCCTGCTCAAGAACGAGGCAGCCGCCCTTCTGGCGGGCACCGTGTACGCGCTCTTCTTTCTCCTCTACCTCGGTCCCAACATCTTCACTTTCGGCGGGGAGTTCATCACGCGGGCGGTGGAGGACAAGTTCGCGGCGCGGTTCCTCTTTCTGCCCGTCTCCCTCTGCCTGGCGGCGGCGTTTCTGGAGGGCCGGAGGCTGCGCTACCTGCTCTTCTTCGGTTTCGTGTGCTGGTCCGTGGTGGCCGTGCATCCCGTCGGTTTGCCCATGATCGGCCTCTCGGTGACGGGCTTCGGCCTCGTCCACCTGGCGGTCAACTGGCGGGACCCGGCAGTCTGGAGAACGGTGGTCGCGCTCGGGGCCACGCTTCTTAGCATCCTCGTGTTGCCGCTCCTGTTCGTCGTGACGACCGGGGAGCCCCTCTCGACGGTGCTCAAGGGCGCGGACATAAACGCCCACGACCCCGAGGTGCTCGCCAACGCGGTCTTCGTCAGGCCGGGGTGGAGGCGCATCCTCGTGCTCGGCGGCGGGTACTACATCATGCATCCAGCCCTCCTCCTGAACCCCGTCGTGGCGCTCGCCTACCTCGCCGGGATGCCTTTTCTTTTCCTGCGGGTGAGGAGTAGCCTCGCCGCGCGGTTGCTCCTCGGGATGCTGTTGCTCGTTACGGTCGTCTGCTTCTTCCCGCCGCTCACGACCTTCGTGGGGGACAACGTGGTCCTGCCGGGCCAGATCTGGCGCCTGGCCTGGCCCATTCCCCTCGCGGCCGTGCTGACGGTCGGGTGGATGGCGTGGGAGGGCACGCTCTACGCGGGAAAGCTACTCGTGGAGCGGGGCGTGCGGCCCGGTCTCGCGCCGTTCTTGCCCCTCGCTCTCGTCTGCGCGCTGGCGGTCGCGGTCGCGCCGGTGGCCGGTATCGCCATGAACAAGGTGCTCGCGACGCGGTCGGTCCCGCAGGCCGTCACCTATCCCCTCGACCCCACGTTTCGCTGGATGCGGGACAACATAAAGGAGCCCGCCGTGGTGCTAGCGCCGGACCTTGAGAACACCATCATTCCGGCGTACTCGGCGGAGGCCAACGTGGCGAGCCTCAGGGGAAACCTGATCCTGGACATCCTCCCCGCATTGGAGGAGCGCGTGCCGGGTGAGATCGAACGCCCCAGCGGCGCCGTGGACGTGAACCGCTTTTTCTCCGGCCCGAGTATCCCCGAGGCCGCGAACATCCTGCGCCGCTACGAAGCGGACTACCTCCTGGTCCACGCGAACACCCCCATCGACGAACAACTCTTCGCTATCCCCGGCTTCACCCGACTGGACGTCCCCGGCGAGCGCTACGGGCTGTACAGGGTAGACCGCCGGGAACTGCCGGAGTAAGGTCTTATACCGAATCCGGATGTATACTTCCAAGCATGAGCGAGAACCGAAATTCGCAGGAGTCGGAGTCCTCACGGTTGGAAGGTCTTTACCGCAAAGCCGCTGATCCGGTGTTGCGCACCCACTTGTTGATGGTCTGGCGCATGTCGCTTGGGGATTCGATGCGGGAGGTGGCCCAGATGGTGGGCTATTCGGAGAAGTGGGTAAGAGAGATAGCCGGGCGTCACGAGTTCGAAGGGGTTGAGGGGCTTGGCGATCGCCGCCACGCCAACCCCGGCGCTAAAGAGAGAGCTTTGCTCGACGAGGAGGGCCAGGCACGGCTTCGGGAGGCTCTTCTGGAGGAGACCCCGCCGGGCGGAGGGATGTGGAGTGGGCCGAAGGTGGCGCGTTGGATCGAGGAGAAGACCGGGGCGGAAAGGGTGCACGCCCAGCGAGGCTTTGAGTACCTGAGAAAGGCGCGTATGAGCCCCCAGGTGCCCAGGCCGTCCAACGCCAAGG
>JALZNL010000111.1 GCA_030857715.1 Actinomycetota bacterium
GACGCGGGCAGCGCCCTGCGCGTCGGCCCCCACTCGGCGGGCGCGGAGCCGGGTCCGGCGGGCTACGGCAAGGGCGGCGAGGAGCCGACCGTCACCGACGCGAACCTCTCCCTCGGCTACCTCGCGGACGGCGCCGAGCTCGGCGGTGAGGTAACGCTACGCCGAGACCTCTCCGAGAGGGCCCTTCACTCTCTGGGCAACAGGCTCGGTCTGAACGCCGAAGAGACGGCCCTCGGCATCGTGCGCGTGGCGAACGCGGAGATGGTGCGGGCCCTGCGCGTCATAAGCGTGGAGCGGGGGCTCGACCCGAGGGAGTTCGCCCTCCTCGCCTTCGGCGGGGCCGGCGGGATGCACGCCTGCTCTTTGGCCGAGGAGCTCGGCATAGGGACAGTCCTCGTACCCCGCGCCGGCGGCGTCCTCAGCGCCCTCGGCCTCGCCATAAGCGATCTCCGCCGCGACTACGTCCGTCCCTACCTCGTCCCGCTAAACGACGTGGATACAGAAGTGTTCGAGGCCCGGTACGGGGATATGGAGGCCGCAGCCGCAAACGACCTCGAAGGCCCCGAGCACCACCGCCGGGCGGACCTGCGCTACGGGGGACAGTCCTTCGAGCTGACCGTGGACGCGGACGCCCCGGAGAAGCTGGAGACCCGGTTCCACGCGGCGCACGAGGGGCGCTACGGCTACAGGATGGAGGACGAGCCCGTCGAGCTGGTGAACCTGCGCCTCGTCGCGACCGTCCCGGTCCAGAAGCCGGCGCTGGACGAGCCGGGGCCGTCGGGAGACGCCGGGGCCGGGCATCGCGCGTCGAACTTCGACGGGGAGTGGCGGGAGGTTCCGGTCCTCGACCGGGAGAGGCTGGGCAAAGGTTCAGAGGTGGAGGGACCGGCTATCGTCGAGTTCAGGGAGGCCACGTGCGTCGTGCGGCCCGGATGGAGGGGTGCCGTGGACGGTGTCGGGAACCTGGTATTGGAGAGGAAAGATGGGTAGAGAACGGCTGGATCCTGTAACCCTGTCCGTCCTGGCGAGCGCGCTCTCGGGGATAGCGGAGGAGATGGGGGCGGTCCTGATCCGGGGCGCCTACTCCTCGAACATCAAGGAGCGCCGCGACTGCTCCACCGCCCTCTTCGACGCCCGCGGCAACATGGTCGCCCAGGCCGAGCACATCCCCGTCCACCTCGGCGCTATGCCCGAAGCCGTGAGGGCGGTCATGGACCGGAGCCCGCAACCAGGCGACGTCTTCGCCGTCAACGACCCGTACTCCGGCGGCACGCACTTGCCGGACATAACCCTCGTCTCGCCCGTATCGTTCGGAGACGACATCGTCGGCTACGCTGTCACGAGGGCGCACCATTCGGACGTGGGCGGGATGCGGCCCGGCTCGATGCCTTCCGACTCGCGCGAGATCTTCCAGGAGGGCATCATCATCCCCCCGGTCCGCCTCGTCCGCGACGGCGCGTACGTCACCGACGTCCTCGACCTCCTCCTCGCCAACGTCAGGACTCCGGGGCTAAGGCGCGGCGACCTCCGCGCCCAGATCGCCGCGAACAACATAGCCGAAGGGAGGATAGAAGAGCTTATCGAACGCCGCGGCAGGGACACGGTCCTCGCCGCCTTCGAGGAGGTCGTCCTCTACGCCGAGAGACGCGCCCGCGAGGCCATCCGCGAGCTCCCTGACGGCGAGCATGCCGCCGAGGACTTCATGGAGGGCGACGGCTCCACGGACGAGGACATCCCGATAAAGGCCTTCGTGAGGATCAAAGACGACGAGATGACCGTGGACTTCGCCGGCACCTCCCCCGCCGTGCGCGGCAACATCAACTGCCCGCTCCCCGTCACCCGCTCGGCGTGTTTCTTCGCCCTGCGCGTCCTTCTGCCAAAGGACGTCCCGGCCAACGCCGGCACCTACGCCCCGCTCTCCATAGAAGCCCCGGAGGGCAGCCTCGTCAACGCGAGCTACCCGGCCGCGGTCGTCGCCGGCAACGTCGAGACCTCCAACCGCATCGCCGACACCGTGCTCGCCGCCCTCTCCCGCTTCGCGCCCGACAGGGTACCGGCCCAGGGCCAGGGCACCATGAACAACACGATCATCGGCGGCTCCGGAGAGTCCAGCAACTGGACCTACTACGAGACCATCGGCGGCGGCCAGGGCGCCTCCTCCCGCGGCCCCGGCCCCTCGGGCGTCCACGTCGGCATGTCCAACACCCTCAACACCCCCGTCGAAGCCTTCGAACTGGAGTACCCCATGCGCGTGACGCGCTACGAGCTCCTCTACGGCTCCGGCGGCGCCGGAGAGCACCGCGGCGGCGACGGCGTCGTCCGCTCCATAAAGGTCCTCGAACCCGCCAGCCTCTCCCTCCTCACCGACCGCCGCCGCCACGCCCCCCGCGGCGTCGAAGGCGGCGAACCGGGCCGGGTCGGACGGAACCTTCTCAACGGCGAGGAACTCCCACCAAAGACGAGCCGGGAGCTCGAAGAGGGCGACGTCGTCACCGTCGAGACGCCGGGCGGCGGCGGGTACGGGAAGGCGTAGAACCGAACACGGGAAGTCGCCCGCCTCCCGCCAACATGACCTTCCTGACGACCCGATGTTAGACTAATAGGACTAAGTCCGTATAGTCCATCGTTGGAGGCGGCGCATGGTGAACATTCACGAGGCAAAGACGCACTTCTCCCGGCTCGTGGAGCGGGCGATAAGGGGGGAGGAGGTCGTGATCGGCAAGGCGGGGAAGCCGGTCGCCAGGCTCATCCCCTACGTCGAGGATCGCGGCCCGCGGGTTCCCGGCGGGTGGAAAGGACGGGTCCGGGTCGCCGATGACTTCGACGAGTTGCCCGAAGAGGTGGCCGCCGCCTTCCGCGGCGAGCGTCCGTGAGGCTCTTGCTCGACACGCACGTCCTGCTGTGGTGGTTGGCGGACGATCCCAGTCTCGGCGAAGAGGCCAGGGCCGGGATCTCTGCCCCGGACTCCGCGGTCTACGTGAGCGCCGCGACCGTCTGGGAGATCTCCATCAAGCGGTCGCTCGGCAAACTAGACGCGCCCACCGACCTCCTGCGCCAGATCGAGCTCAGCCGCTTCGAGCCGCTGTCGATGACAACCACCCACGCTTACACGGCCGGAGCCCTGCCCCGCCACCACGACGACCCCTTCGACCGGATGCTGGTGGCGCAGGCGATGGCCGAGGGCTTGACCCTCCTTACCAGGGATCCGCGGATGGGCCTCTACGGCGTCGGAGTCCTGGCGGTCTGACAGCGCCTTGCGAGAGGATCGATCCTTACGCAAGGCGGGCTACAGGTTTCAGGCATCAGGAAAGACTTCCCGGATGTTGGTCGCCAACCCGAGAGACCCTCGGGCGAGGTGGATCTATACTTATGAACTCCGCTATGAGACAGTCGGCAAGGGTCGGACACGGGTTCTACACTAGCGCCCGAAGACGAATTTATCTGTTCGGAGGACAAAATGAGCGGCAGGATCGAGGAGATCTTCGTCACCGGCGAGGGCAGCGCGGCGATGGAGAGCGTGGAAGAAGTGGAGACCGTGGAGGGGCGCGGCATCAAGGGCGACCGCTACTACGAGGGGACAGGTTTCTGGGTGCAGTACGGGGACGTCTGCCAGGTGACCCTCATCGAGGGCGAGCACCTCGACGAGATCGAAGAGCAGGGCCTCGACATAAAGTCCGGCCAGCACCGCCGCAACATCGTCACCCGCGGCGTAGACCTCGCGGGGTTGCGCGGCAAGCGGTTCAAAGTCGGGGAAGTCGTCCTCGAGTACGATAGGTCGAGACCCCCCTGCAAACACGTCCAGGACCTGAGCGAACGGGGCATGACGCGGGCGCTCAAGAACCGCGGCGGCATCTGCGCCAGGGTGATACAGGCTGGCCCGATCCGGCCCGGGGACACCATAGAAGAAGCGTAGACCCACAAAGCTATCGGCCACCGGGAAAACGAAAAGCTGAGAGCTAGAGTGTTTCTTCGGATCGAACGAGCTTCGACTCGATGAGGCAACCTCTCAGAACGTATCAGGTTCTTATAGAACCTCTGATGCCTAGAAACAACCTGGTGCTGGGTCCGGGGGCGTGCACCCGCTGCCCGGTACGGGGGACTCCTGGTAGAACCACGAGTCGAACAGGATGAGCCGCATCAGGTCGTCCTGGTCTATCGGGAGGGTGGTCGCCAGGGGGAGGTAGAGCAGGGCGGTTGCGAGCGCCAGGGCGCTGAAGGCGACCACGAGCCACGGGCCGAAGGACGGTCCGCGCCAGATCTTCACCAGCCAGTAGGCGAGGGCGAGCAGGGCGAAGGCGTACATCGGCAGGTAGTTGTAGATGTACGGGACGCGGGTTCCGGGGACCCAGGGCAGAAGCAGGACCACGTAGCCGAGGACTATCGGGACCAGGGGGTCGTCCGCGGAGAGAGTCCTCGTGATCGCCCGCCGGGCCAGATCGATGAGGCCGGCGAGGACGGCGAGGGTGCTGGACCACCAGACGAGCGGGTTACCGATAGCGAGGACGACCCTGAGCCGCGCGTCCGCGTCCACCAGGTACTCGTAGCGGATCGGGCGCAGCATGACGGGCCAGCTCCACCACGGCGAGCCCCACGCGTGGGGTATGGCGGCGTCGATCTTGTCGGCCGCCTCCAGGTGCCAACTCCATACCTCAACCCATGCCTGGAAGGGGTTCGACGTGACGATGATCAGGCGCTCTACGTACACGAGCGCGAAGTAGATAAAGACCGAGACCCACAGGCTCGCCACGAAGGGCTTGAGCAGACCCTTCCTCCAGAGCACGTACCCCGCGGGAATCGCGACCGGGAAGGCCGCCCACTTGATGCTTATGGCCAGCCCCAGGAGCACCGCCGTCAGGAGGGCGTGGCCGGGCTCCCTGGCCCACAGGGCAACGAGAAAGGTTGCCATCACGAAGAAGACGAGGAAGATGTCCATGACGCCGGTCCGGGAGTGGACGATGAGGATGGTCTCCCCGGCGAAGAGGAGCACGAGGAGCGCCACGGCGACCCGCTCCCTGAAGAGGTACCACCCGACGGCGCCGGCGAGCGCTATCAGGGCGCAGCCGAAGATCGCGGGCATCAGGCGCCAGGCGAAGGGCGTGTCGCCGAAGAGGACGATGCTCCAGGCGATGATGAACTTGCCCAAAGGCGGGTGGAGGTCGAAGAACTCGACGCCGCGCAGGTACTTGCTCGCCATGACGGGGAAGTAGATCTCATCCCACATCGTCTCCGGCGGGAATCCCAGCCTCCACACCCTCCCCCACACCCCCACCGCGAGCGCCGCGGCGGCCATCACCAGGACGGCCACGAAGGCGAAAGGGTTCTCGTTGCGCAGGACGGACTTCACGCGGGCCACGTTACCCGTTTTCGCGGGCGTTTGTAAAGGGGGACGACGAGGAAGCCCGGCCTCGCAGGACCATGCGCCTCCCGAAAAGGATCGTCACGACCGCCGCGAGCGCGAGGGCGCCGGAGGACAGCCACGCCGTCCCGTACCCGGCGGCCTCGACCACCAGGCCGAAGAGGATCGGGCCGACGGCCGCCCCGCCGGAGGCCCCGGTCTGCGTAACGCCCGTCGCGGCGGCGGGGGCCCCCGGGTTGGTCCTGACGACGGCGAAGTTGAAGAGCCCGGGCCAGCCCCACCCGGCCGCGAACGCGAGCAGGACGCCGGGCACCACGAGCGCCGGGGAGCCCGTCGCGAGCATGACGAACCCCGCGACCCCGGCCCCGAGCATCCCCCCGACGAGCAGTAGCCGGCCGCCGCCCATCCCGTCGGCCAGCCGCCCGAAGAGCACGCGCACCACGATGCTCGCGGCGCTCCCGAGCGCCAGCAGGAGTCCCGCCGTGCCGACCCCGAGCCCCGTCGCCACCGAAGACTCCACGACGAACGCCCCCAAGGGTGTCGCCGCCGCCGAGCCGAGACCAATGCCCACGGCCAGCAGCACCAGTGGTCCCGTGGGAGCGTCCGAGGACCGGGCCTCCGCGACCCGCTTCATGCCCCCGACCCTCTCCCTCGGGACGAGGAGGGCGACGCCGAGCGCGAGCAGGGCCCCGCCGGCAAAGGCCCAGCGCCAGCCGAAGGTCAGGGCGATGCCGGGCACCGCGAGGCCGGCGAGCAACGTCGCAGAGGGGATGGCGGCCTGCTTGATCCCGAACGAGTACCCCTGCCTCCCGGGCGGCACCTGCCGGGCCAGCGACAGGTGCGTCGCCGGGTGCGTGACGGCGTTGGACAACCCGCCGAACACCAGGCAAACGACCAGCCCGGTCCACGAGCCGGCGAAAAGCGCGACGCACAACAAAGTGGCCGCGCTCCCGAAGACCGCCAACCGCATCCCGCGGTGCGCCCCGATCCTCTCCACCAACCGCCCCATTACCACAGAAGCCGTCGAGGACGAGACGAAGAACAAAGCGACCGCCAACCCCAGCGCGGCCGACCCGAAGCCCATCTCGGCCCGGATCTGGACCGCAAGCCCGCCCGTCAGGAAGGCCGGCAACACCCCCGCCGTCGCGACCGCCACGGCCAGCAAGACCGGCCGGTAGTCCAGAGGTTTTTCTTCCGGAAGGCCTCCCGCAAGGACGGTACCCGAACCTGCCGCGTCACGGTGCATCGGACGATCATAGCATGCGGGTCCGAAGCCCCTCGCGGCGCCCCGAGCCACCCGCCGAACACCCAGACGGGCAACCCACAGCACCCCGTTGGAGCGGTTTGAGAACCCGCCCGCGAACCGCCTGCCGGCTTTCGGGCCTATCCAGGCCCCTCTTCCTCGCCCGACCCGAACGCCAGCCCCGTCAGCCGGGCCATGGCCTCCCCCGTCGCAGAGTACGGCGAAAGGCACACGTCGTGGTGTACGGAGCGTGAGGGACGGATCATCGACTTCTGGGTGGCGTTCTCGGACGCGGTCATCATCGTGAGGAGGCTGATCTGAGAAGCCTGGAGCCGCTACCGCTGGGAGACCCGACCCCCTCGCCGACCGTGACCTATTGGCGGAAGCTCTTGGGAGATTCGGTGTTGCAGAGCGTCCGTTTCGTGTAGCATACCGCGAAACGTTTCTGGGCTGTTTCGCCTTTTCGGGCCTTCGACCCGGGCGTGGTCCGTAGCGTTCTCGCCGCGACGCTCTGTCGCATCCCCATTACTTTGCCGAGAGACGATCGCCGCTTCGCCACCGCAACCATACGTTTCGCGCAAGCGCAAGAGGAACGTTCATACGCAGGTGTCTAGAAGAGAAGGTTTAGAGGGGCGTTCGCCGGTACGTCGGCGGGTCCCGTGACAGGACTCCGAGAAGGAGGTTTGCGGTGCAGGAGGCGAGGAGGGGTGGCTCTGAGGTCGGGGTCGTGTTCTGGGTCTCGGCGGCGTTCGCGCTGGGGTTTATCTTGTGGGGTGTGATCGCGCCGGAGAACTTCGGCGCCGTGACGCAGTCGGTCTTCGA
>JALZNL010000636.1 GCA_030857715.1 Actinomycetota bacterium
CCGCTATCCCTTCCGGCGAGGGGCCGACCTCGACGACCCTGCCGGCGGGCTCCTCCTCGAGCGGCGGCGCCTCGGCCGGCTCTGGAGCCGGGGGCGGCTTTCTCTGTGCGGAGTCCCCTCCGGGACCGCAACCCGCGAGCACGAGCAGGACCGCAGCGAGCGGGACCAGGGCAAACCAGCGTCGAAACGACCCGTCCGTCGCCACGTTTCCAGATCTCGCCCCCGGACGAGCCCGCCGGCAGATGTGCCCGAAGGCGCGGCCCCTCATCCGTTGAGTTTGCTCCCGATGGTGGTCCCTCAAATCATAAACGGGGTCAGCGCCAGGAACATGACCATACCGATCACGACGCCGATCACCAATTGTACGGCAGCGCCGGTAGCACCGCCCGCGAACCGCCCGGCAAGGTCTTCCTCGGCTCCGGACGTGGCCGCGTCCACCGTCACAAGCAAGATGAGCAGGACCTCGATGGCTTTAGCGGTGTGGCCGACGATGTCTAGTACGCCAACGTAGAAGTAGGACGCGATGGAGGCGACGGCTATCGAGATCAGCACCACGCGCACGAAGGAGCGAACCCGCGCCAGCGGAGAGAGGGGCAGGAGCAGGGCGGTGGCAAGGGTCACGTATGCAAAAACGTTTCCGACGAACAGGAGCTGGTAGATCGGCAGCATCTCCCCGTTTCCAAGGAACCCTTCGATGAGAAACAGGTAGAGGTGGATGCCGGCCGTACCCAGGGCCAAGAGCGCTATCCCGATCCGTACGGGAGAGATGCCTGCGCTGGTCTCGGTGTTTTCCATAACCATCCTCCTTGTGCGTCGGTGCGAAGCGCGTACGCCGCCACGCGTATATCCTGCAATACGGATACTATCTCGTCGCACATCCCTAATCATTACATACGCATTAAGTGTTGCGTGAGGCGTGGAATCGACCCCGGCCCGGACGTTTCCACAAGGGATTTCTTAGGACCGCTTCGTTTCCCAGGGAAGCATCTCTTACGCAACGGTACTATCCATTGTCCTCTAGCCGTTCGAGTATGGCCCGCATGAGCCTCTCTCCTTGATCCGTCTCGAAGATGGCCTGGGCGTGGGCGTCCCCTGGTAGGATGAGGGCCTCGTTGCGGCTTCCGGGGGCACTCTCGGCCATGCTGCGTACCTCTTCGGCGAGCCCCTCGCCCTCGCTGGCAACGAACAGTTTGGGGTATTCGCCCAACCCGGAGACTTCGCCGGTGCCGGAGAGCAGGATCACCCCGTCGGCGAGCCCGGGGTCCTCCGCCGCGCCCAGGACGCCGGCCGTCCCCGCGCTCGCCCCGATGAGGGTCACGTCACGGACGCCGCGTTCCTCCTTCAGGAACTCGGCGGCCTCCGCGACGCTCCGCGCGGAGGTATCCTCGACCGCCAGGGCCGCCACGCCGCTCCCGGCGAGTCGCTCCGCCTGCTCCCGCCAGCTCGCCGCGTCGTAGGCCGCCCCGTGCGCCAGCACCGCCCCCCGGTCCCCCTCGCCCCACACGAGAGCCTCGCCGCCGGCCACCTGTACGGTCTCCCCCGAGCCGGCGGCTTCCGATCCACTAGAAGGCCCGTCTCCCCCGCCGGTCGATTCCTCGGGGCCACCGCAACCGGCCAGAAAAAACGCCGCGAACAACGCGAAACAAGAGAGACCCATCAACGACTTCGTTCTCATTACGGTACCTCCGCCCGTCACTACTCGGGCTGTATGCGGGATGAGGACGATGGAGCGCTGCGTCGAGGTTGTCAGGGGTCGACGGGGCCCCCGGTGGGGCCTACTTCGTGAACGATGCGCTTTTCCCGGAGCACCTTCTCGGCCTCCGCGAAGTAGTCGCGCACGTCTCCCTGGTCCCGGATCCAACCAATATATTGCTCTATACCTTGCATGAGATCCACGCCCGGCTCGTAGCCGGCCTTGCGGATGCGCGAGATGTCCGATGTAAGGTGACGCATCTCGCCGGGCCTGAACTCGCCCCTGATGAGCGGCTCGATCTGCACGTCCAGGGACTCTGCGACCATCTCCGCGACCTCGCGGATCGTCGTCGCCCGGCCGCTGCCGACGTTGACCGGCAGGCCGTCGAGCGCGTCGCCCTCGGCGGCGAGCAGGTTGGCGCGGGCGACGTCGCCCACGAAGCAGAGGTCGCGGGTCTGCTCGCCGTCCTCGTAGAGCACGGGCGGCTGGCCGTTCAGGAGGCGCGTCGCGAAGATCGCGATCACTCCCGTGTAGGGGTTGAAGACGGACTGGCGCGGCCCGTAGGTGCAGGAGTAGCGT
>JALZNL010000112.1 GCA_030857715.1 Actinomycetota bacterium
CAGGCGCACGCCGAGCGGCGCCCCGAGCATCGACCCGATGATAAGCGGCGGCAGGCTCAGGAGCTGATCCGGGTCGCGGAATCCCGTGGCGATGTACCCCGCGGCCCCTACGAGGCCGGTGAACATCACGACCGCGAGGCTCGTCGAGACTGCCTGCTTCGTCCCGAGGCCCATCCCGAGCACCATCAAGGGGACCATCATCACCCCGCCCCCAACCCCCACCAGCCCCGAGAGCGCCCCGATAAAGATCCCGGCCAGAAAGACCAACGGGAGCGCGACTTTCTTGCCGCTTTCGAGGTTACCCCTGCCCTTGGCCGTCGGGTAGGCGAGGGCGATGAGCAGGGTGGCGAAGGCCAGTTCGACCACCGTCTCCGGGGAGACGCGGCTTATGGCCACCCCGATCAGGGACGAAGGCGCGACCGTGAGGGAGAGTATCCCCGCCGTCCTCCAGTCCACCGGATCGTCGCTCCTGGCGTTGCGGATGGTGCCGGAGAGCGCGCTGAAGACGATGATGACCAGGCTCGCGGCGACGGCCTCCTGGATCTCCCACCCCCCGGCAAACAAGAGCCCTGGCACGAAGACGAGCCCGCCACCGACCCCGACGAGCCCGGAGAGCACGCCGCCAATGATCCCGATAACGCCCAGAAGCAGTAGCTGTAAGAGGTCCACCGCCCTATTCTAGCGGAGGTTCCCGGCTATTTCGGGACGGCGCCCTCCTCGGCGAGGAGATTCCGCTCTTCCTCCTGCACCTCGGAGATGTCCGTCAGGTGAGTTTCGGAAAGAAAGAAGACGCAGGCGAAGCTGAGCAGGGCCATGAGGGCGATGTAGAGCGAGATCGCCCACGACCCGCCCGCCAGGATCAGCAAGGAGGCCGCGAGT
Organism: Actinomycetota bacterium; assembly: GCA_030857715.1. Next base: position 880 of record JALZNL010000112.1, read on the forward strand.
ATCGGGGCGAACGCCCCACCGAGCACGCCGCCGAGGTTGTAGCTGACGGACGCCCCCGAGTAGCGCAGCCTCGTCCCGAAAAGCTCCGGCAGGTACGCCCCCATCGGCCCGTAGAGGACCGCGAACGCGAGCATCCCGACGGAGAAGGCAATCGTGATGAGGACGGGGTTGCCTGTGTCGAAGAGCCAGAACATCGGGAAGGCCCACACGAGCGCCAGCAGCGCGCCGGCCATGCAAAGCCTGCGCCTGCCCAGCCTGTCCGAGAGGGTCGCGAAGGCCGGCACGGCCACGCCCATGATGGAGACCGAGATCAGGGTGGCGTACAACAGGGTCGAGTTCGCCATCCCGAGCTCATCGGTCCCGTAGGAGAGCGAGAACGTCGTTATGGTGTAGAAGAGCACGTAGGCGAGCGAGATCCCCCCGGAGGCGAGCAGCAGGACCTTCGGGTACGTCCGGACCATGTCCAGCGCCGGCACCCTCGCCCGCGTCTGCGTCTCCATCGCCCGCCGGAACACGGGCGTCTCGGCTATGGAGACCCGCACGTAGAGCCCCACCGCCACCAGCACGATGCTGAACAGGAACGGCACCCGCCAACCCCACGCCACGAACTGCTCTGCCGAGAGGGTGCTCACCAGGACTATGAACAGCACGTTCGCCACCAGGAACCCGGCCGCCGGCCCCATCTGCGGGAAGCTCGAGTAGAGGCCGCGCCTTCCGTGGGTGGCGTGCTCGGTCGCCAGCAGGACCGCCCCGCCCCACTCCCCCCCGAGCCCGAACCCCTGCACGAAGCGCAGCACCGCGAGCAGGACGGGGGCGGCCACCCCGATGGAGGCGTATCCGGGGAGGGTGCCGATAAGGAACGTCGCCAACCCCATCAACAGCAGGGACAAGATCAACATGGACTTCCGCCCCACCCTGTCCCCGAAGTGCCCGAAGACCGCGCCCCCGACGGGCCTGGCCACGAAGGCGACGGCGAAGCCCGCGTAGGTCAGGAGCTGGGCCACCCTGCTCCCGGCCAGCCCTTCTGGCACGAAGACCGTCGCGAACGCGAGCGCTGCGGCCATCCCGTAGATGTAGAAGTCGTAGAACTCGATGGCCGTCCCGATAAAGCTGGCGAACGCCACCCTGCCCATCGAGGTCTCCCCGGAACCCTCCACGTCGCTCAAGCTTTGGTCGACCGCGAGGAGCGCCAGCGCCAGAAGAGGTAGATGACCCCGACGAAGAACGCCACCGCGACGGCGTAATCCAGATAGTGAAGGAAGTCCCCGATCCTCTCCCAGTTCTCCCCGAGCACGTACCCGAGATACGTCAGCGCGAAGACCCACGGGATGCACCCGAGAAAGGTGTAGACGCTGAACTTGGCGAAGTTCATCCTGGCCGTGCCGGCGGGGAATGAGATGAACGTGCGCACGACGGGCAGGCAGCGGGAGACGCAGACCGTCAACTCCCCGTACCTGTCGAACCATTTCTCGGCCACGTCCAGGTGGTGGGCCTTCACCCCGACGTACTTACCGTAGCGGAACCACAGCTCCCGCCCGCCCCACAGCCCGATAAAGTACGCGACCCACGAGCCCACCAGGTTGCCGAGGACGCCCGCGGCCACCGCGGCGAAGAGCGTCATCCTCCCTTCGGAGACGAGGTAGCCGGCGAACGGGGAGATGGCTTCGGAGGGGATCAGGATGCCCATGCTCTCCAGCAGCATCAGCACGAAGACCGCCGGCACGCCGTAGCCGCCGATGGTCTCCGTCACGAAGTGGATGAGCGGTGCGAGTATCGCTTCGAGCACCCGCGAAAGCTAACACCTCGCCGGCGAGATTTCCACGGGGTCCGTTTACCGGGCGTCCTTCCGGCGCCACTCCGCGGTCCTGATCCCGCGGACGGAGATCCACAACGCGTAGACGCCCCCGACGCTGACGAGCCACAGGGGCGCGGCGAGAAAGCCGGCCAGCACGTCCGTCGGGTAGTGGACGCCGAGGTAGAGGCGCGAGAAGCCTATGAGGAAGACGAGCAGCGCGCCGGAGCCCAAAACCACCAGCCGGGTGGGGCCGCGCAGGTGGTAGGCCAGGATCAGGGCGAGCGCCCCGTAGAAGCCGACCGCCACGGTCGCGTGGCCGCTCGGGAACGCGTAGAAGCCCGCCGCGTACCCGGAGTCTATGATCTCCGGCCGCGCCCGCCGGAAGACGGCCTTGAGCACGGTCGTCAGGAAGATGCCGCCGGCGGTAGAGACGGCGAGCAAAACGGCGGAGAGCCTCCAACCCTTGAGATAGAAGGCCAGGGAGATCGCGGCGAGTAGCGGAAGCACAACCCGGTAGTAGCCCAAAGTCGTCACCGCGCGCATCGGGCCGTCCAACCAGGCAGGAACGTTTGCCTCGATCCAGAGCAGCACCGCCCGGTCGAACGCGCGGCTCTCCCCCTCTATGACCTCCTCCGTGATCTCCGCGAAGGCCCAGATCACGAACGTGGAGACGGCGAGCCCAACCACGAGCCAGACGACGGCGGCCACCGTCAGCCGGTCCACCGCCACCCGCCGCAACTCCCTCAGGACCCTTGTCGTGGTTCCAGACACGAAAGGAATTCTAGTACGTGCCGGAGAACGATCCCGACGGCCTCATACCCTCCTGATGCCTGAAGCCTCTATCAGCACTTTGCCCATGGTAAACAGTCTATCCGCTCGACGCGCGAGAGCGAGGTCGTCTCCGCGACACGGGCTCTTTATGAGGTCGTCCACGTGCCCGGCGTGTAGGCGCTCGCAGCGGTAGCCTGATCCTCGGTCCGCGGAGGTCCGCGAGAAGTTATGGGCCCGGATCCGAATTAGGACCGGGTGACCCAGGACCGTTCGCGCCCGTTACCGGGCGTCAGGCAGTCCCTCGCGCAAATTGCCCTCGAGGGGCCGTCTTCGAGCAGGTCCGAGGGCCGTACGGAAGACCAATCGGGCCGGGCCCCTCAGCAGGGCCCGGCCCGATTATCGTCGCCTTCAGCGAAAGATCAGGCGTTACTAATCGTCGTCGTCGTCGTCATCGTCATCATCGCCACCGACCTCGCTAGTATCGCTGGCCGACGAGCATCCCCGGTCGTTGGGGTAGTCGGTCCTGCCATCCCCGTCGTTGTCGAGGTTGTCCGAGCAGTCCGTGCTCCCGGGGTTTGGCGGGGGAGGAGGCGTGTCGTCGACCCTCTGGACGTCCTCGCAGTCGGTGGAGACCAGGTCGCCCTCGTCGGCCCTAACCCTGTCGAAGCCGGCGCCGCAGACGACGAAGTCGCCATCGGACCCATCGACGACGTCGAGAATGTCCGCACCACGGTTCCCGGTCAACCTGTCGTCGTCCAGGCCGCCGATCATGACGTCGGAGCGGTTGTAACCGCGCATGACGTCGTCCCCGCCCCAGCCGTTCATCGCGTCGCGCTTGTCGGTGCCGATGAGGTAGTTGTTGCCGTCGTTACCGTTTATGGTCTTCGCTAGCGCCGCCCCGATGGGCGTCGCGACCAAAAGCGCCATACACAGAATGATCAGTGCCGCCGAACGTCTCATTTTCTATTACCTCCCGTACTCCGCCTGCATTTGCACAAGAAAACCGACCACCGGGTCGTCCGGACCTCTGGTAGTCGGTTGCACCACTGGCTCCACTCGCCGCCTGGTGCCCACTTCTCGCGCGGAACGAGTTTCTCGGCCTCTACTCCAAATAGCAGGTTTTCCTGGTAAGAACGATACTCCCGGCACGGGTATCGGCGCATTCCCCAGATTGCGTACTTTTTCTGCCTCATTTGGGCTAGGCGGTGCAACGCGGGCCAGCCGAGGGTCCCCGGCTCGCTGGCCAGCAGGACCCCTGGCTTCGAGTCCGGCACGCTCCTATCCATGACGGAAGGATAAGATCTGCCGCCGTCCCCCGTACCTGCGATCTTTTCCTGGCCGATTTCGGTTGTGCCCCGACGATGCCGGTAGGGCTAACATCCTGTTCCGGCACCTCGTCGTCCTCCGAATCGAGCGCAGAGGCGAGCACGTTCTCGCGGCCCGCCCCGCGCCCGGCGTCGGAGGAGAGGAGATCTTTTGCCCCGCGGCCCGTGCGTCTCCCCCACGTATAATCATCGTTAGACGGCTTACGAGGAGGGTCCGCGGGTTGCAGAACAACGAGGTGGTACGGGCGCTCGAGACCATAGTGGCGCTCATGGAGATCAAGGACGAGTCGTACTACAGGGTCCTCGCCTACCAGCGGGCGGCCGAGTCGGTCGGCGCTTTAGGCCGACCCGTGCGCGAGGTCGAGGACCTGGAGACCCTCCCGCACGTGGGCGGGACGACGGCGGCGGTGATCCGGGACCTCGCCGAGGACCGGACCCCCCAGATCCTGGCCGAACTCTCCGAAGAGGTGCCCACGGGCCTCGTGGAGGTCACGAGGCTACCAGGCGTCGGCCCACGCACGGCCGGCCGCCTCTGGCGCGAGCTCGGCGTGACGAGCGTCGAACAGATCGCCTCACTCGAAGAGGGTAGCCTCGCCTCGCTGAAGGGCTTCGGCAAGAAGAGCGAGGGCCGAATCCTCGAAGCGGCCCGGAAGTACGACGCCCACGAACGCAGGATGCTGCTGAATGAGGCGAGCGCCCTCGGGGAGCGCATCCTCCAGTTCGTCCGCTCACACCCGGCCACCGAGAGGGCCGACCTGGCCGGCTCTCTGCGCCGCATGAAGGAGACCATCGGCGACCTTGACATCGTCGCCGCCAGCGACGATCCCCAAACGTTGGCGGACGATTTCGCCGACGCGCCGTTCGCCGACGAGGTCCTGGCCCACGGCCCGAAGAAGGTCTACGTGGTCTGCAACGGGGTGGAGGTGGACCTTCGCATCGTGGCACCGGAGGCCTACGGCTCCCTGCTGCACCACTTCACCGGCGGTCAGGCGCACAACATCGTGCTGCGCGAGCGGGCGGTCAAGAGGGGCATCAACATCTCAGAGTACGGCCTAGCTAGGGCCGGAAGCGGGGACTACGAGCCCATCGCCACCGAAGAAGAGCTGTACTCGCGGCTCGGCCTGCCGTTTATCCCGCCGGAGCTCAGGGAGGACGCAGGTGAGATCGAGGCCGCCGAGAAGGGGAAGCTCCCAAACCTCATCGAGACCGAGGACGTCAGGGGAGACCTTCACGTCCACACCAACTACTCCGACGGCAAGGGGACGATAGAGAGCATGGCCGAGGCCGCCATCGCTCTGGGCTACGAGTACCTCGTCTTCTGCGACCACTCCCGGAGCCTCAGGGTCGCCAACGGCCTCTCCCCCGAGCGTCTCAAGAAGAAGATCGAGGCCGTGAGGGAGGCACACGAGAAGTACGGTGAGATCCTTCTCCTCTGCGGCTCGGAGGTGGACATCCTCAAGGACGGCGCCCTCGACTACGAAGACGACCTCCTCGCCGAGCTCGACTTCGTGGTGGGATCGGTCCACACCTCCTTCGGCATCGGCGAGCAGGCCATGACGGACCGTATAGTGCGCGCCATGAACAACCCCCACGTCCGGGTCATCGGGCACCCGACGGGCCGCATTCTGGAGCGCCGCGACCCCTACGAGGTGGACGTCTCGCGCCTCATCCGGGAGGCCGCCGCCACGAACACCGTCCTCGAGCTCAACTCCTACCCGGACCGCCTCGACCTCGCCGCCCCCTACGTCCGCGAGGCGATGGAAGCCGGGGTGAAGATCTCCATAGACACCGACGCCCACGACGAGAGTGCCCTCTCCCTCGTGAAGTACGGCGTTTCCCAGGCAAGGAGGGCGTGGGTGGAGAAGGACAGGGTCATCAACTGCATGCCCCGGAGGGACTTCGAGCAGTACCTGAAGGGCGGCAAGTAAGCCCCGGTGGAGGACCGTTCCTTACGACCCGCCGCCCGCCTGACCCAAGCGGTACCCGGTTGGCCCGCACAGACTACGACGACGCGTCGAAGAGGGGGAGCACACATCGTGACCTGGATACTGTTGTTCGTGGCGGGCCTTTTCGAGATCGGCTTCGCGCTAGGCCTCAAGTACTCGGAGGGTTTCTCCCGCCTCCTGCCCACCCTCGGGATGCTCGCCGCGGGCGGGCTCAGCTTCTACCTCCTCTCTAACGCGATGAAGACCCTGCCCGCCGGCACCGCCTACGCGGTCTGGACCGGCATCGGCGCCGCGGGCACGGCCGTCGTCGGCATCCTGCTGCTAGGAGAGTCGTCCAGCCCGCTAAGGGTCGCCTCGCTGGCCCTCATAGTGGCCGGCGTTATCGGGCTGAGGTTGGCCTGAAGGAGGTTTCAGGCTACGGGCTTCAGGTTTCAGGCGGTCATGCTTCCGCGCAAGAACGCCCCGCCGCCCACGTCGAAGCCGACGGCTGATGCCTGACAGCGGCTTTCAGGACTCTTGGGCCACCGGATCGGCACGGCGCTCGTAGGCATCAGGCTTCAGGTTTCGGGCTTCAGGTTTTGAGGGTTGTAGAGAGAGGATGCCGCGAACATGCCACTCTCTCTGAGGCTAATCATGGTGGCGATGTCGGGCTCTAAGCCGCGTACCGTACCCCTAATACCTGT
>JALZNL010000113.1 GCA_030857715.1 Actinomycetota bacterium
CGTCCCGGTCGTCGGGTTGTACTCTAGACCGACGTAGCCGTCGTAGCCGAGGCCCTCCAGCTCGGCGAGCACGTAAGGGTAGTGGATCTCGCCGGTCCCCGGCTCCCCGCGTCCCGGCGAGTCCGCGACCTGTACGTGACCGATATACTCGATGTTGTCCCGCAGCGTCGCGACCAAATTCCCCTCCATCCGCTGCATGTGATAGAGGTCGTGCTGTATCTTCACGTTCTCCCGCCCGACCCCCTTCACGAACTCCACCGCCTGCCCGGTCGTATAAAGCAGATACGGACCGTTCTCGAACGTGTTCACCGCCTCCACCACGACCGTGACCCCAGCATCCCTCGCTGCGTCCGCCGCGAAGGCGACGTTCTCGCGGGCGAGGGCGAGTTGCTCCTCCCGACCCATCCCTTCCTTCTCGTGCCCGACGAGCACGTTCATGCGCGGGCAATCCAGCCTGCGCGCAAGATCGAGGGCGACCGGCACGTTCTCCCTGAACTGCTCCACCCGGTCCGGGTCGCTAACGAGGCCCCTGTCTCCGGACGGCATGTCGCCGGCGTCGAAGTTGAAGAGCGCGACCGTGAGGCCGGCGTCCCCGATCTCCCGCTCCACCTCCCCGAGATCCTCCCCCGAAGGCCACCAGAACTCGACCGCCGAGAAACCCGCCTCCCGCGCCCTCCCGAAACGCTCCAGGAACGGGACCTCCTTGAACAGGATCGAAACGTTCGCGCTGAACCTCACCCTTTCCCCTTTACTCCACAATACAAAATATATGTTTCATTGGACGGAAAATAGTATAAGGAGGAGGCGGGTGGGTTGTCAAGACGTATCTGCAATAAATCCGTCGGGTGCTGCGTCCGGTTCTCGTGTGGGACCGGAGATTCGAAGGGCATACGTGGTTTCGGTCGAGGTGCTGTCCCAGGCGTACGGGTACTGATGGGTCGCCCTACCAGACGAGTCGAGGGGGCATTGCGGACGAGCGCGGCTGCGCTTCCTTCGGTCGTGGGCTACTGCTGGCTACCCAGGGAGCGTGAGAGGTCGGCGGCTATGCGCTTTATCTGGGGGACGATCTCCTCTAGCCGATCCCCTTCGAGCCTGCCAGCCGGACCCGAGATGCTGATGGCCGCGACGACGCGGCCCTCGACACCCGAGACGGGTGCCGCGACACAGCGGACTCCCTCTTCGATCTCCTCGTAGTCCGTCGCGTAGCCCCGCTCCCTGATGAGTTCCAGCTCTTCGAGGAACCGGTCCATATCCGTGATCGTGTGCGGCGTGAAGCGGGCGAGCCCGCTACGTCCCAGCATCGCCTTCAGGGCCTCAGGCGGCTGAAAGGCGAGCAGCACCTTCCCCGTCCCGCTGGCGTGCGCCGGCACCCGGTTGCCAGGCTCGGTGAACATCCGGACCATCCGCGGCGCCGGCACCTGCTCGATGTACACGACGGAGTTCCTGTCGAGCGCGGCGAGGTTCGCCGACTCCCGGCTGACCTCCATCAGCTCCCGCAGGAAAGGCCGGGCCAGCGGACCGAGACGCTCCCGCGACGAGGAGGCAAGCGTGATCGCCCGCGGCCCGAGCGTGTACTTCCGGCTGTCGGAGACCTGCCGGGCGTAGCCGCGCCGCGTCAGCGTCGAGAGGAGCCGGTGTACCGTGCCGTTCGCCAGCCCGACGGAGAGCCCGATCTCACTGATCCCGAGCTCCCCATCCGAACGCCCCAACACCTCCAAAATATCCAGCGCCCGCTCCAGCGACTGCACCCCACCCGCCTGCGGTGTCCCACTGCTCGCCGCTTCCGCCAAGTCCGCTCCCGCTCTCCAGAAAACTTCTTCCTCATACCGGAATCCGCAAGAGTATACTCCAGCCGGGGAGACTGAAACGCTCACCGGCAATCCAACGGAACCGGTACGGGCCACGCAAATGCTGTCCTGAAACCTGCTGCCTGAGGCCTCTAAGCCTTCTCGAAGAGGATGTCCTGGGCGCCTTCCCAGAGGCAGAGTTCGCCTAGAGGGCGGAGGTTTTCGTGGCCTTCGGTCACGGTCATGAGGTGGTTGGCGGCGAGCTCGCCGAGCTTGCTCCTGAAGACCGTGCCGTAGTAGGGGAACAGGATCTCCGTCTCCGAGTAGCCGCCTGGGTAGAACAGGATCTCACCTGCCTGCGGCACGCTCGTCGCGTCCTCCCACGGGACCCCGAGGTCGTAGTCGCCCAAAGGAATCCAGCACGACTCACCGCTCCAACGCACGTGGATGATCTTCTGCCGGTAAGGCAAAAGCTTCTCGAACGCCTCCACGGTCTTCGGACACCGCTCCCGCTCCCACCTCGCCAGAAACTCGTAAGGCCCGGCGGTTATCTTTACGTCGCCCACCCGTTCACGCTCCTCCCTCGTATTCTCCTCCAACATGAAACGGACAATTGTCCGGTGCTTCGCCATCTTCGATCAACTTCCCCTGTAGGTGCTGTAGGACCAGGGCGAGACGAGGAGCGGGACGTGGTAGTGGGCTTCGGGGTCCGCGACGCCGAATCGGACCGGGACGCGCCCCAGGAATGGCGGGTCCGGCAGGCCCGTCTCGCCGGCGAAGTATCCGGCCACGTCGAAGTCGATCTCGTAAAGCCCGGCGTCGAACTCCCCCTCCCCGAGCAGCGGCCCGTTCGTCCGGCCGTCAGCGTTGGTCCGAAGAGTCTTTACCAGCCTGCGCTGTTCGCGTTCTATCGCGTACAGTTCTATCGACATGCCGGCCGCCGGCTTGCCGTTGGCGGTGTCGAGGACGTGGGTGGTAAGGAGGCCGCTCACGGGCGGCGCTCCACCCAGCCTTCGATCTGGCCGTAGGGGTCTTGTGTGGCGTGCAGGATCTCACCGTTGTTCTCGATCCCGAAGCGTTCCAGGTCGTAGACGATGTGGTGGACGTTCGGGAAGGAGTACCAGATCCTCTCTATCTCCGGAAACCCCTCCAGCACCGCCTTTCCCATGCGGTAGAGCGTGTTCTGCACGGAGGGGCTGTAGTGATCCGTGAAGGTTTCGAGGGTCGTCTCCATCACGCCGTTCCACAGCCGGTCGAAGTCCAGGTCAAGGGTACGGTACTCCCATTTTGCGGTGACGATGGTCGCGAGGACGCGGTCGTCGGTGTCGGGGAGGGTGGTGAAGCGGTCGCGGTGGAACCCCTCCCACCCCGAGTTCGTCGTCTTCAGGACGTAGACGTCGTCGATGCCGGCCTCGACCTTGCGCCCCCCGCCGACGTCGCCCCACACCTTCGCCTTGCGTTCGCCGCGCTCGCGGACGAAGGAGTGGTCGTGGGGTTGGCCGTCCACCTCTATTCTGCGCCACGGGAAGCGCGTGATCTCGACCCGGCAAACCGTGACGGTCGGGCCGGCTTCGAGGAAGTGGTCTACCAATGCGAGGCCGAAGCTCTCGATGCTCCCGGTCAGGTGATCCTTCGCGAGCGCGTAGACGGTGTTGCGCATGGTGTCGGTCGCCAGGAGTTGGGAGTTGTCGCCGGAGTAGTGGGCGGCGTCGAAGTCACCTTCGAGCGTCACCCGAACGCCCAGGTCCCAGACCTCGTGAACGGCGATGTCCCGCTTTACCTTGAAGAGGCGGATTTCGGACTTGCCGTAGTTGTTCCGGCCGAGGACGATTTCAGGCGTCTCGCTCATTGCCGCCTTCCCGTGATCCTGGATTCTTCTATCAGATCCTCCAGCCTGAGACGGGATATCCTGGAGATCTCGCCCAGCGCGGCCTCGACCTCCTCCTCGCGCGTGTTCGACAGCCGCTCCTCGGCGCCGGCGAAGATGGTCTCCTTCGTGTTGTCCCGCACGCAGACCACGTAAGGCAGGCCGAACTTCTCCCTGTAGGCCGCGTTCAGGCGGTGGAACTCTTCATACTCTTGCGGCGAGAGCCTGTCCAGGCCGGCGGAGGCCTGCTCGTTCGCGGACTCGTCCGTCAGTTCGCCGGCGAGGGCGGCCTTTCCGGCGAGGTCGGGGTGCGCCCGGATCAGGGCGACGCGCCGCTCCCCCGGAGCATCGTGAACGGTCCGGACGAACGCCGCGTGCAGCCCGTCGAGGCCGTCGAAGGGGCGTCCTTGCCAGGCCCCCTCCGCGACCCAGGGCGACCGCTCGAAAACCGCCCCAAAGCGGGAGACGAACTCCTCCCGGTCCATGCGGTTGACTTCCTCGATGGAGAGCTTCTCCGGCATCTTCCTCCCACGGTCGTCTTCTACGCCCGGACCGACGCGGCGGACGGCTCCCGTTCCTACCCTTGCGCCTGGAATCTCGGCGCGTCCCCCTGGGCCTCTATCTTGAGCTCGACGCCGCCGGCCCCGGCATCTAGTGCCGCTTCGACCACGCGCGTTGCGGCGTCGAGCACCTCCCGGCGTCCCCCGGCGAGAACCATGGTCTCAGGCCCGGCCTCGTGGGCCAGGCCCGTCTCGCCGGCAGCCGTCTTTGCGGCCTCGATCTGACCCCGCGATCCGCCCTCGCCGTAGGGCAGGACCTTCAACTCGGCGGTCAGCTCCGCCCTCTCGTAGCCCGGCACTAGTGTTCCCTCCGCTCGTCGAGGCGGCCGATCTCCGCGTAGCCGGCGCTGCCGGGGTGTGGCGGCTCGGCCGGTGGCCTGTCGGCGATGCCGGCGATCTGCTCCGGTTTTACCGGGATACGCGTGAGGGACCGGCCGGTGGCATCGCGCAGGGCGGCGACTATGGCGGGGGTAGAGGAGATCGTGGGCGGTTCCCCGACGCCTTTGAGGCCGTAAGGGGCCTCGGGGTCCGAGAGTTCGAGGATCTCCATCTTTACGGAGGGCATGTCCAGGATGGTGGGGAGGAGGTAGTCCGTGAACGAGGCGTTCAGAACCTTGCCGTCCTTTACCTGGATCTCCTCCAGCAACGCCAGCCCGAGCCCCTGCGCTATGCCGCCCTCGATCTGGCCCTCCAGCGCCTGCGGGTTCATGATCTTCCCGACGTCCTGCGCCGTCGCGATCTCCACGACCCGCACGAGCCCCAGCTCCGTGTCCACCTCGACGACCGCCCGGTGCGCCGCGAAAGCGAACTGCAAATGCGCGTCCCCCTGACCGTTCTCGTCCAGCGGGTGGGTCTCTTTATGATGGTACTCCAGGGTCTCCTCGAACTCGTCATCACCGACCAGGTCGACCAGGGACACGATGACCCGTCCGTCGGACAGGACCTCGTCTCCGTCCAAAGAGAGCTCTCCATTCTCGCCAAACTCTTCCCTGACCCGCTCGAAGACGCGGTCGCGGATCGCTTCGCAGGCCCCCTTCACGGCGGCGCCCGTAACGTAGCTCTGTCGGGAGGCGGAGGTGGAGCCGGCGGAGCCGACTCTAGTATCGGCCGGTTCGACGGCGACGCGTCCGACGCCGAGCTCGGTGCGGGCGATCTGGGCCTGCAAGGTAACGAGCCCCTGCCCGACCTCAGCCGCCGCCGTGTGGACCCATACCAGTGGCTCGCCGTCTACTACGGATAGCGTTACCCGCGCCGTCGAGTAGTCGTCGAAGCCGGCCGAGAAGCCGATGTTTTTGAAGCCGACCGCGTAGCCGACGCCGCGCTTCACGTCCTCGCCATGCGTGACGTTGGAGACGCCGCCGGGAAGCTCGCGCAGGTCGCGGCCCGTGAGTTCTTGCTCCTCGGGCATCGGGATGTTCTTTATTCTTTCGAGGATCTCACGCACCGGCGCCGGGTGCGGCACCTCCTGGCCGAACGGGAAGCGCATCCCGGGCTCGATGGCATTTTTGAGGCGTAGTTCGATGGGGTCCATCCCCAACTCTCCGGCGAGCCTGTCCATCTGGGACTCGTGGGCGAAGCAGGCCTGGACGGCGCCGAAGCCGCGCATGGCGCCGCAGGGAGGGTTGTTGGTGTAGAGCATGTGGCTCTCTATCTCGGCGTTCGGCACATCGTAGGGGCCACAGGCGAAGGTCGCCGCGTTGAGGCAGACGGCGTTGGAACTGGAGGCGTAGGCGCCGCCGTCGAAGACGAGGCCGGCCTTCACGTAGACGAGCTTGCCTTCCCTTGTTGCGCCGTGCTCGAAGCGCATCTTGCACGGGTGGCGGTGGACGTGGCCGTAGAAGGATTCCTCGCGGTTATAGACGATGCGCACCGGGCGGCCCGTTTCGAGGGCGAGCATGCAGGAGTGGATCTGCATCGAGAGGTCCTCCCGCCCCCCGAACGCCCCGCCTACCCCGGAGAGGGTGAGATGGACCTGCTCAGGCGCGAGCCCCAGCGACTCCGCCACCTGGTCCCGGTCGATGTGCAGCCACTGGGTCGAGATGTAGAGGTCAACCCCGCCCTGCCCGTCCGGCACCGCGAGCCCGGACTCGGGACCGAGAAAGGCCTGATCCTGCATCCCGACCTCGTACTCGCCGGTGACGACCACGTCAGCGGTAGCATTCGCCGGTTCGCCGTGCAGGATCTTGACGCGCCTGAGCACGTTGCCGGAGAGGTGGAGCCTCGGCGCGTCCTCGCTCATTGCCGCCTCGGCGCTCGACACGGGTTCGAGGACCTCGTACTCGACCCGTATCTTCTCCAGCGCGCGCCTGGCCGTCTCGGGGTGGTCGGCGGCGACGACGGCGACGGGCTCGCCCTGGTAGCGCACCTTCTCCCAGGCGAGCACGGGTTGGTCCGGTATCTCCATGCCGTACACCTTGCGCCCCGGCACGTCCTCGTGGGTCAGGACCGCGTACACGCCCGCCATCTCCTCGGCTTCGGAGGTGTCCAGGTGCCGGATCTCCGCGTGCGGGTGCGGGCTCCGGAGCGTCGCGCCGTGGAGCATCCCGTCCATCCAGAGGTCGGACGAATACTCGAACTCGCCCCTGACCTTCGGGACGCCGTCGATGCGGACGCTCTCTTCGCCGATCCTGCCCGGCCTCTGCACGGGGGCCTCCGGGCGCACGCGCGTCGGGGCCGGCGGCATCGCCCCGGTCGGAAACCCGGCCGTCATGCCGTCCTCCGCGCGGCGAGGCGGACGGCGTCCAGGATCTTCTCGTACCCCGTGCACCGGCAGAGGTTGCCGGCCAACGCCTCCCGGATCTCCGCGTCGTTCGGCCCGGGGTTCCTCCTTAGCAGGTCGTGGGTCGCCACGACGAAGCCCGGGGTGCAGAACCCGCACTGCACCGCCCCGGCCTCAACGAACGCCTCTTGTACGGGATGGAGGTCTTCTCCGGAGGAGATCCCCTCTACCGTAACGACTTCGCGGCCCTCGGCCTGCCCGGCCAACACCAGGCACGAGCAGACGAGCGAGCCGTCCACGTACACGGAGCACGACCCGCACTCGCCCTGCTCGCACGCGTTCTTGGAGCCGGGAAGCCCGAGCCGCTCGCGCAGGACGTAGAGCAGGCTCTCGCCCTCCCAGACGTCGTCCACCTCCCTGACCTCCCCGTTGACCCCCAGCCTAAGCCGCACTCTTTACC
>JALZNL010000637.1 GCA_030857715.1 Actinomycetota bacterium
ACGTCCGAGAGGGTGGCGGCGATGCGGGGGGAACCGATGCCGCGGGCGGCGACGAGGGCGCCCGCGGAGGCCCCGACCGCGTAGACGGGGGCGGCGACCGCGCCGCCTATGAGGCCGGAGAGCGCCCCGGGGCGTTCGGCGTCGGCCCCGGCCGCCCGTTTCCCGCAGGAGTAGCCGACGAAGAGCCCGACCAGCAGCCCGGCCAGGGACCCCAGAAGGGACGCGAAGAAGCCGGCGATGCCGCCGATTCCGCCCCAGACCATCCCGACCCGTAGGGCGCCGCCGCGCCCGTCTCCTCTCTCCATGGCCGCATTCTAGCGGCCTCTGAGAATCTCGCCCGGTCTAGACGCGCAAGAAGCCCACAGGGGAGCGTCGGGGCATGGCCTCGACCTCGCTCTCGCGTTCCGGGACGAGGCCCTCAACCAGCCGGCCGCCACAGGAGCACGCCCTCGAAGTTCCGTCGTCGAGCAGGAGCGCCAGGCTCTCAGCGTCGTAGACCGCCGGACAGCCCGAGCAACGCCACACGAAAGTTGCGCTTCTCTCTTTGGAGATAATGATCACCCCATCGTTTTTCCCGCCGGCCTTTCCCTTCGGCCGACCCCACCCTACACCCGGGCCCGTGGGACCCCAAGGGAGAAGCGTTAAGGCCTGGTTAAGAAGTTCGGGGGCGAGGGCGGGTGGCGCGAGGCGGGGAACACCGGGGGTAGCAGTCTACTCGTAGACCTCCCGCCAGCTCCACTGGGCGACCTCGCGAGAATCTCCGGACGCCTTCGCGTAGAGGATGACCTCGACCTTGCGCCTCGTCCCGCCGGAGGACCCCTCGGAGACGACCAGGAAGAAGTCTCTGTCGGGGTAGTCGGGGAGGCCTGTGGGGACCCGCTCCGGCGCGTACCGCTCGTCTCTCTGCTGCGCGGCGGTCCTGGCGGGGATCAGGTACCGAATGGTCGCCGTCGCGGCGCCTTCGCCCAGGTCCAGCGTCTCTCCGGGCGTGCCACCGTTCGGCGGGACGAAAGCCCAGCCGGTGTTGTCCGCGCCGTCGGCGTCGTAGTGGCCGGGGTCCGCGTCGGCGCGCAGTTGCGCCGCGGCTGCCTGGGCACCTGCGTCGGCGAGGTGCAGCGCCCTCTGGCCGCGGTTCATCTGGATCGTCCCTTCGAGGTCGCTTCGCAGGACGGCCAGGAGGCCGGCGGCCAGGACCCCGATGAGGACTACCACGATCACGACCAGGCCCAACGCCACCCCCGACTCGTCGCGCCGGGAGCGGCCGATCATCGGTTCCTCAAGGCGACGCCCGTCCGAAGGACCCGCTCGACGGGCTCCCTTCCCGCCTTGCTGTCCTCGGAGATCTCCAGTTCCATGCGCACCAGGCTAACGACCTCTTCGTCTCCTGCTCCTACCGGGTCTCCGTTGGCGTCGAAGTACTCGAAGGTCAGCGCCCTGCCGTCGCCGTCCACGTCTCCCGCGGACTCGACCAGCAGCCTGCCGTTTCGCAGCGGGGCGCCCCCGGCGTCGAGCGTGTAGGAGATCCCCTCCCCCGGCTCCGCGAGCCCGGTGGCCGGGTCGACCGTCCTGCGGTTGCCGTTCAGGTCGTTGCCGAAGTCGAGGCGCTCCTCCCCGAAACCCGTGAGCAGCGTCACATCCTCGTCGGCCTTGCCTCGCGGGTACGCCATGCGGATCTCGCGCTCCATCCGCGCCAAACCGAGGCGGGCCGCCTGTACGGCCTCAGCATTATCCCGCCCCGCACCAAAGACCCTGACGCCCGCGTCGAAGACGGCGTAGAGCGCGAACAGCACGACGGCCATCATCACCATGGCCACGAGCGCCTCGGGGAGCGTGAAGCCGTCCTCCCCCGCCAACCTCCGCCTCACGGCGGTTCTCCCGATACTATCCCGACGGTCGAGTAAGAGCCGTCGTCCCACCCTACGAGCACCTCTACGCGCATCTGCCCGGTGGGTGACGGGCCCGCGGGGCTGGAGAGATCCTTATCCACAAAGGCGGTCCTGACGGAGACGCTGAGGTCGCCCTCGGTGACGTCCGGTGGCCCGGGCGGCGCGTACCTCTCTACGGCGCTGTCCGAGGCGTCGCCCGGCCTGCTGTAGGGAAGCGCCCGCACCTCCTCCAGCTTCTCGTTCGCGAGCGCGCGGGCCGCGTCGTACTCGCCGGAGGTTGTGGCGGCCCGCAGGCCGGCCTCGAGCATGCCGACCATCGGAACGATGGCGAGGGTGAGGACGACCATCGCCACCGACACCTCCACGAGCGAGGAG
>JALZNL010000638.1 GCA_030857715.1 Actinomycetota bacterium
CCACCCGGCGGAGGCGGGCGTGACCTTCACGACGCTCCCTTCCCCGTCAGGCACGTGCTTGCTCTTGACGATGAGATCCGACACGGTGTACGACCCCTCCCTACAGGTAACGCCTCTCGGCCTGTCTGTTGTGCGCGTACTCCTCGTATGCCGCGCCCACGCTCTCCATCCCCGAGACCTCGGCCACCGGCACGTCCCAGAAAGACTCGTAGTCCGTCACGCCCTCGTAGCGGTCCACGGGGATGTGGATCACGACCGTCCGGTCCGCCCCCTTCGCCTCCGCCAGGGCATCCCTGAGTTCGGAGACGTCCCGCGCCCTTATGACGCGCGCCCCCAAGCTCTCGGCGTTGGTCGCGAGGTCCACCGGGAGCACGTCGCCCGGCTCCCCTTCCGTGTCCAGGCCGATGGAGCCGTTCTTCCTGTACCGGTACTGCGTCCCGAAGCCTTTTGTGCCCACGGAGCGGGAGAGGGCGCCGATGGAGGCGAAGCCGGAGTTGTCCACGAGGACTATGGTGAGCTTCTGGTCTTCCTGGACGGAGGTTATGATCTCGGCGCTCATCATCAGGTACGAGCCGTCGCCGACCATGACGTAGACCTCGCGTTCTGGGGCGGCCATCTTGACGCCGAGGCCGCCCGCGATCTCGTACCCCATGCACGAGTAGCCGTACTCGACGTGGTAGCCCTTCGGATCCCGCGTCCGCCAGAGCTTGTGGAGGTCACCGGGCATCGAACCCGCCGCGCAGACCACCACGTCCCCGGGCTCCGAGAACGAGTTGACCGTCCCTATGACCTCGCTCTGGGCGGGCAGCGGGCCGTGGTCCAGCGTGTAGAGCCGCTCGACCTCCGCGTCCCACTCCCGGTTGGCCTTCTCGCTCGCCTCCCGGTAGCCCTCTTCCACCTCGTAGCCGCCCAGGGCTTCGGAGAGGGCTTCGAGGGTCGCGTGAGCATCGCCGACGAGCCGCAGGCCCTCGTGCTTGGCCGCGTCAAAGTCCGCGACGTTCACGTTGACGAACCGGACGCTCGGGTTCTGGAAGGCGGTCTTGGAGGCGGTGGTGAAGTCCGTCCAGCGGGTGCCGACCCCGATGACGACATCCGCGTCGCGGGCGGCGCGGTTCGCGGCCAGGGTCCCCGTCGCCCCGACGGCCCCGAGCGCCAAGGGGTGGTCGTAGGGCATTGAGCCCTTGCCGGCCTGCGTCTCGCCGACGGGGATGCCGGTCCTCTCGACGAAGCTCTTGAGGGCGCCGGTTGCCTCCGAGTAGATCGTGCCGCCGCCCGAGACGATCATGGGCCGCTCGGCTTTCCGGACGAGGGCGGCGGCGCGCTCGATCATCTCAGATTCCGGGAGCGGGCGACCCACGCGCCATACCCGCTTCTCGAAGAACTCCTCCGGGTAGTCGTAGGCCTCGGCCTGCACGTCCTGAGGCAGGGCGAGCGTGACAGTCCCGGTCTCGGCCGGGTTGGTCAGGACGCGCATGGCGGCGAGTGCGGCCGGGACGAGCTGCTCGGGCCGGTTGATCCGGTCCCAGTACCTCGAGACCGGCCTGAACGCGTCGTTGACCGAGAGGTCGCCGTCGTGGGGAGCCTCCAGCTTCTGCAGCACGGGGTCGGGGCCGCGCGTGGCGAAGACGTCGCCCGGCAGGAGCAGGACGGGCAGGCGGTTGATGGTGGCGAGGGCCGCGCCGGTGACCATGTTGGTAGCGCCCGGCCCTATGGAGCTCGTGCAGGCGAAGGCCTGCAGGCGGTTCTTCTGGCGGGCAAAGGCGGCTGCCGCGTGGACCATCGCCTGCTCGTTGCGGGCCTGGTAGTAGGTCAGGTCGTCTGCGTATTGCTGGAGTGCCTGCCCCACGCCCGCCACGTTGCCGTGGCCGAAGATGCCGAAGCACCCGGCGAAGAACCGCTGCTCCGTCCCGTCGCGTTCGACGTGCTGGTTGGCCAGGAAGCGGACCAGTGCCTGGGCCATCGTCAGCCTCGCCATGCCCATCACCGTACCTCCGAATCTCCTGTCTCGTTGGCCGACGCTTCCGGCTCCGTCTGTGTGCCTCCCTGAAGCTCGGCCTCGAGCTCTTCTAACTCCGCGCCGCCGGCCATCAACTTCTCGAGCTCTCCCATACTCACCTCGTCCTTCTCAAAAGTGCCCAGGCTACGCCCCTGGCTAAGCACCGTGAACCGATCGCCGATCGGATAGGCATGGTGGATGTTGTGGGTGATGAAGATCACCCCGAGGCCCTGCTCGCGAGTCTGGGCAACGTAACGCAGGA
>JALZNL010000639.1 GCA_030857715.1 Actinomycetota bacterium
CTCTCGGACTGCTTCGTTCGCGACGGCGAGGTCCGGGTCCGCCCGGACGGCCGTCGCCTCGACGCGATGTACCGCCGCTTCGACGAGGACTACGTGGACACCGACCTGCCTGAGATGAAAGAGGTCTACCTGAACGGGAAGATAGGCTTCGCCAACGCCTTCGGGGCGGGGGTGGCCGACGACAAGGCCGTTTTCCCGTTCGTGCCAGCCATGATCGAACGCTACCTCGGCGAGAGGCCCATCCTGCAGAACGCCCCGACCTACTCGCTGGTCGAGGAGGAGACCCGGGCTGAGGTCCTGGACCGCCTGCCGGAGCTCGTGCTCAAGCCCCGCGAAGGGTACGGCGCCCAGGGGATGCTCATCGGGCCGGAGGCCAGCCGCGAAGACCTCGACGAGGCCATCCGTCGGGTAAAGCAACACCCGGCGGGCTTCGTGGCCCAGGAATGCCTGGACTTCTCGACCCACCTCACCCACGACGGCCGGGAAGAACCGAAGGAGGCCTTCGTGGACCTGCGGGCGTTCGTGCTCCCGGCGCTCGACCACGTCATGCCCGGCGGCCTCACGCGCGTTGCCCGCCCCGGCACCCGCGTCGTCAACTCCAGCGCCGGCGGAAGCTCCAAGGACACGTGGGTTTTGAGCTAGTCAGCCCGCTCTGGCTTCGCCTCCGCTCGTCAGCGCGCTTCGGCCTTGCGGCCTCGCTCTCAGCCTGTCAGCCAGACAGCGGTGGGCGCCGCCCGGAAGCTGAGGTGCTGACCGGCTGAAGTGCTGACAGGCTACAGGTCGTATAGTTCGCTGAACTTGTCTTCCAGGTAGCGGAGGTACGGGGCCGTGTCCGGGGGGCGGCCGGTTGCGTTTTCGATGAGGGCTTCGGGGTCGTGCTTTTTGCCGTGACGGTGGACGCTTTCGCGCAGCCAGGCGAGGAGCGCGCCGAACTCGCCGCGCTCCATATCGGCCGGGATCTCCGGGTTCCCTTTCAGCGCCGCCTCGAAGAGTTGCACCGAGAGGACGTTGCCAAGAGTGTAGGTCGGGAAGTAGCCGAAAAAGCCGATGGCCCAGTGGTCGTCCTGGAGGACGCCGCGGGCGTCGTCTCTCGGTGAGATCCCGAGGTGCTCCTCCATCTTCGCGTTCCAGGCGTCTGGGAGGTCGGGGACGGCGAGGCTGCCTTCCACGAGGGCAACCTCCAGCTCGAAGCGCACGACGACGTGCAGGTTGTACGTCAGCTCGTCGGCCTCCACCCGTATCTCCGACGGCGATGCTGCGTTGATGGCCCGGTAGAAGTCTTCGGCGGACGTCCCCCCGAAAGCGTCGGGGAAAGCGTCTTGCAGGCGCGGGTAGAAGTGGGCCCAGAAGGGCCTGGACCTGCCAACGACGTTCTCCCAGAGGCGCGACTGCGACTCGTGGATGCCTAAAGAGACGCCGCCGGCGAGCGGCGTGCGGTTGTAGGCGGGGTCCACGCCCTGCTCGTAGAGGGCGTGGCCGGCTTCGTGCAGGGTGGCGAAGAGGGCGGGGGAGAGGCGGTCGGGGTCGAAGCGGGTGGTGATCCGCACGTCTCCGGGGCCACCGAAGTTTATGCAGAACGGGTGCGGCGCCCGGTCCTGCCGGCCGCGGCCCCAGTCGTAGCCGAACGCTGAGGCTATGGACTTCCCGAAGGTCTCCTGCCGCACCTCGTCGAACGCGCCCCGGAGCGGGGCCGTGCGGTCGTCCGCGGCGGCGGAGACGGCGCGCACCATGTCCGCCGTGCCGCGTTTGAGTTCGTCGAACATGAGTTCGAGGCGAGACTTCGTGGCGCCGGGCTCGTAGCGGTCGAGAAGGGCGTCGTAGGGGTGGTCCTCGTAGCCGAGATGCTCGGCCGACGCCCTTTGGAGGTCCAGGATCTTCTGCAGGTGGGGGACGAAGGAGCCGAAGTCGCGGTCGGCGCGTGCCCGCCTCCAGGCCGGCTCCGCGAGGGTGGTGGCGCGCGAAGTCTCGGCGACCAGCCGCGACGGGAGCTTCGTGGCGCGTTCGTGTTCGCGGCGGGCGACGCGGACCACGGCCGCAGCGTCCGAGCCCGGTTCCGGGTCTCCGGCGTCCAGCAGCCGGGCGGTCTCTTCGGAGGCGGCGATGCCGTGCGAGAGGCGGCTCAGGGTGGCGAGGGCCTCCGCGCGGGCGGCGACGCCGCCTGGGGGCATGTACGTCTGCTGGTCCCAGTGGAGGACCGACGCGGCCGAGTCGAGGTCGGCGGCGGCGGAGAGGTAATCGACCAGGGCTCGGGT
>JALZNL010000640.1 GCA_030857715.1 Actinomycetota bacterium
GGATTGTGCTGGTAGTCGTCTTTGTGCTTTTCCCAGGCGGATAGTGTCTGATAAGTTGTGGGTTGAGTGAGAAGGGAGACACTTGACCCCGAAACACGAGTTCGAGCACGACGTGAAGATGGACGTGGAGGCCCGGGTCCGGGAGGGCGTGAAGGCCGTGCTGGAAGAGGTGCTAGAAGAGGAGATGGCCGAGCATCTGGAAGCAGGCTACCGGGAACTGACCCCGACCAGGCGAGGGGAGCGCAACGGACACTACCAGCGCAACCTGGTGACTCCGGCTGGCAAGATCGAGCGCCTGGAGGTCCCCAGGGACCGCGAAGGCGAGTTCGTCACGGAGGTCTTCGAGCGCCACAAGCGGATGACCGGCGACGTCGAGGAGGCCGTCCTCGAGATGTACCTCTCCGGAATCTCGGTACGCAAGATCGCCGGTGTCACCGAAGCCTTGAGCCGGGTGAAGGTTGGCAAGGACGCCGTAAGCCGCATCGCCCGCCGGCTCCAAGAGCAGCAGAGGGAGTGGCGGGAGAGGTCGTTGAAGGAGAAGGGCTACCCCTACCTCTACCTGGACGCCACATACCTGAAGGTCCGTTGGGGGGCAAGCGTCACCAACCTGGCGCTTTTGGCCTGCGTGGGGGTGGACGAGGAGGGCTTTCGGGAGGTGTTGGCGGTGGAGGTGGCCGGTTCGGAGAAGGGAGCGGCCTACGCCTCGCTTCTTCGGGGCCTCATCGACCGGGGCCTAAAAGGCGTGAGGCTGGTGGTCTCGGACGACCACGAGGGCATAAAGGCCGCGGTGTCCGGCGAGCTACCCGGGGTTAAGTGGCAGCGGTGCGTCGTACATTTCGAGCGCAACGTCTTGGCCCACGTGCCGGCGTCTTCGACGGCCGAGGTCGCCAAGGACCTCAAGGCGATCTTCAAGGTGAGGCGCCAGAAGACGGCGAGGGCCCTGGCCGAGGAGTTCGTGGAGATGTACGGCGGACGCTTTCCGAAAGCCATCTGCGTTTTCGAGGCGGGCATAGGCGACGCCCTGACCTACCTCGGCTTTCCGGGAAGCCACCACGCCCGCATACGCACGACGAACATGCTGGAGCGGCTCTTCAAGGAGGTGAAGAGGAGGACGAGGGTGGTGGGGGTGTTCCCGAACGAGACGAGCGCGAGCACCCTGGCGACGGAGATAGCTCTGAGGAGCAGCGAGGAGTGGGCGCTCAAGCGCTACCTCACGATGGGCGCTCTCGATACAGTGGAAAAACCGAACCCACAACTTTCGAGACATTGACGACCGGCCGCCGGGTGGCGGAGCGGCTCGAGGCGCGCGGGGTGCAGACCCGCATCGGCACCCGCTCCGGCGAGCCGCCGTTCGACTGGGGGGACGAGGCCACGTGGGAGCCCGCGTTGCGCGGCGTGGGGTCGGCGTACGTCTCCTACTACCCGGACCTCGCGATACCAGGCGCTGTCGCGGCGGTGCGCTCGTTCGCCGAGCTGGCCGCGGAGGCCGGAGTTCGGAGGCTCGTGCTCCTCTCCGGCCGCGGCGAGGAGGAGGCCCAGCGCGCCGAGCTGGTCGTGCGGGAGGTGGGTGAGGAGGCCGGCGCCGAGTGGACGGTCGTGCGCTGCAGCTTTTTCAACCAGAACTTCAGCGAGAACTACCTGCTGGAGCCGATCCTTGGCGGTGAGGTCGCCCTCCCGGCCGGCGACGTGCCCGAGCCGTTCGTCGACGCCGACGATATCGCGGACGTCGCGGTGACGGCGCTGACGGAGGACGGGCACGCGGGCAAGATCTACGAGCTGCCCGGCCCCCGTCTGCTGACCTTCGCGGAGGCGGTCGGCGAGATCGCCCAGGCGGCCGGCCGGGAGGTCCGTTACGTGCCGATCTCCGTGGAGCAGTTCGCATCTGCGCTGACGCAGGACGAGGTACCGTCCCAGTTCACTTGGCTGCTGACCTATGTCTTCACCGAAGTCCTGGATGGCCGCAACGCCTACCTGACGGACGGCGTTCAGCGTGCCCTGGGCCGCGAGCCCAAGGACTTCAGCGACTACGCGCGAGACACCGCCGCCACCGGCGTCTGGAACGGCTCGGGGGTCCTCGGAACGTTCGGCGGGTCCCACGCGCGAAACAAGAAAAACGCCCGAAAAGAAAGGAGCACCCGGAATGGAAGCAAAGTCTAACGAAAGGAACCCGGTGGGTCCCGAAGCAATCCGCCCGACCTCCCTCAGGTCGGCCGTCCGATCCGTCACGCTGGCCTTGGCCACCCTTACCAC
>JALZNL010000641.1 GCA_030857715.1 Actinomycetota bacterium
TCATTGAAAATCGAACTCTACCTCGCCGATCCGAACCTCGTCCCCGGGCTCGGCGCCGGCCCTCCTGAGCGCCGCCACGATGCCCTTTTTCTCGAGCTCCCGCTGGAAGTTGCGCACGCCCTCGGGGCTCTCCCAATCCGTCCGCAGCGCGAGCCGCTCGACGCCCTCTCCGGCGACCTCGTAGGCCCCATCGTCGATCCTCTCGACGCGCAACCCCTTCCACGTCGGGCGGAAGACGCGGTGCTCCGCGGGGCCGGCCCCGTTGGCGCTTATCGTCTCCCGTTCGCTCATCTCCCGCAGCCGCTGTTCGAGGAGATCCCGCAACCCCGCCACGCCTTCGCCGGTCAGCGCCGAGACCTGGACAGCTTCGGGGAAGGTCTCCCACAGATACTCCCGCAGCTCCTCGTCCAGGGTGTCGATCTTGTTGAGAACCACGACCGCCGGCTTGCCGGAGAGCCCGGCGACGTGGAGCTCGGCGCGCAGCGTTGCCTCCGCCCCCTCGGGGTCTTCGGAGGCGTCGAGGACGAGCGCGAGGAGGCGCGCCCGCGCGATATGCCGCAGGAAGCGGTTCCCGAGGCCCCGGCCCTGGCTGGCGCCGGAGATCAAACCCGGAATATCCGCGACCACGAAGGGTTCCCGGTAGGTCTTTTCGTCGACGACGCCAAGACCGGGGGTGAGGGTCGTAAACGGGTAGTCGCCGACCTTGGGGCGGGCGGCGCTCAAAGCGGCGAGCAGGGAGGACTTTCCGGCGTTGGGGAGACCAACGAGACCCACGTCGGAGAGCACCCGAAGCTCGAGACGAACCTCCCGCTCCTTGCCGGGCAGTCCCTTCTCCCTGAAGGCCGGCGCCTGGCGGGTAGAAGTGGCGAAGGAGCCGTTGCCACGCCCCCCGCCACCACCTTCGGCCGCGACGAACTCCTGCCCCGGCTCGGAGAGGTCGGCGAGCAGGCCGTCCTCGTCGTGGACCAGGGTACCGACGGGCACGTCTATGACCACGTCGTCGCCCTTCTCGCCGGCGCGGTTGTTGCCGGAGCCGTGTCGGCCGCGTTCGGCCTTTACGAGGTTGCGGTGGGCGTAGGGTTCGAGGGTCTGGAGGTCTTCGGTGGCCCGGAAGATCACCGACCCCCCGTCGCCGCCGCGGCCGCCGTCCGGCCCGCCGCGCGGCTTGTACTTCTCGCGGTTAAAAGACACAGACCCATCGCCACCGCGTCCCGCGCGGACGACAAACCGGGCTTCATCGACGAACTGCAACGGGGCTAGGAGCCCCCTCCCGCGATAGCGTTCAGGTCGTCACTCCTATGGGAGCGCCCTCCAGAACCAATCCGTCGGGACCCTCGACGATGTGCACGACGCTCCTGCCGCGGGACTTGGCGAAGTTCACCCGGCCCGAGACCTTGGCGAAGAGGGTGTCATCGGAGCCCTTGCCAACGTTAAGGCCTGGGTGGACCTTCGTACCGCGCTGCCTGACGATGATGCTACCGGCCGATACCGTCTGGCCGCCGGGAGCCTTGACGCCGAGCCTCTTGCCGGCGGTATCCCTACCGTTCTTAGACGAGCCGCCGCCCTTTTTAGAAGCCATATCCTATACCTCCACAACCTTGATGCGGGTCCGCGCCTGGCGGTGCCCGGTCTTCTTCCTGCTGTTCTTCTTCGCCTTGTACTTGTAGATGTGGATCTTCTCGCCCTTCAGGTGTTCGAGGATCTCCACCCTGGCCGTGCCACCGGAGAGGTCCACGTCGTCCCCGTCGGCCGTAAAGCTGACCGGCAACTCCACCGAGTCCCCGACCTCGCCCGCGAGATGGTCCACGACCAGCTCCTCGTCCCTGCCAGTCCGGTACTGCTTGCCACCGACCTTTATTACTGCAAACATACGAACGCTCCTCGTTTCTTGTTAAACCGGACGGACCCGCCCGAAAAGAGACCGGCGTGTCGCGATCTCCAATAACCTAGTATACCCGGCGAATGCTCTCCCGACCAGGGAATCAGAATCGCCGAGCTACGGCAACCGCGCCACCGCCGCCAAGTTCCGCCCCGTCCTCGGTCCCTGCTTGCGGTGCGAGAAGAACAGGTCCGGCCGGCACCCGGTGCAGAGGTCGAGGTCGTGTACCTCCCCGACCCCGACCTCTTCGAGGTTCCTCCGGATGGCGTCCGGCAACGACAGGTACCGGCCCTCTACCACCTCGGGACCGAACCTCTCCGCGAACCTGTCGGCGAGCTCCTCGGAGACCTCGTAGCAGCACTGCCGGATGC
>JALZNL010000642.1 GCA_030857715.1 Actinomycetota bacterium
CCGCTGCTCCAGTCGGCGATAGAAGTTGTCTTTGGAGACGAGTTCTTCGAGGGAGAGATCGGGCAGTGGCGCGAACTCACGGATCTTGGTACCCATCATGGTGGCGCATCCTCCTACGGTAGAGATGAAGGACACTCATGTTACCGAGGCTCGACTTCCCGCTCCAGCGCTCACTACGATTCAAGGGCGTTTTTCAACAGGCTGCCCAAAATGGTACCGCTACGCGTTGTAGAGCCGAGTAAAGTACCAGGGGCGGATCTAGAAATCTTCCAGAAAGGCTAGATCCTCGTCTGTCAGATGCCGCTTGAACTCGCCATCCTCGAAGTAGACTGCTACGCCGGGTAGCGACGCTTCGGTACCGTCCTCGTAGGTGAGGGTGACGGTTGCGATGAAACCCTCGCCTTCTGCCGAAGTCTCCGTGATAGTCGCGGATTCCACGGGAGGAGCGCCGCTGGCGTCCTCACGCGCCTGCTGCTTGCGAGTCCACTCCTCCTCAGAGAACTGCGCCTGTGTATCGGAGTCGAGCATGGAGTATGTTGCCGACCAGTCCTGGCGTCCGACCGCGTCGTAGTAGTCGGAGATAAACTGCTGCTCCGCCGAGGATGCGTCTTCGATTGGTTCGGCCGCGTCCTCGACTGGTTCGCCCAAGTCGATATGCGCAGACTCAGTGGCGAAGAAGCCCGTCCTCCTCCGGCAGTTCCCATCCCTTCTCCCACGCGTGCTTGCACACCATCTCCAACTGCTGCTCAATCGTCTTGAGCTTGACCTGCCGAGAGGTCGAGACCCGGACGTACGCCGCCACTCTCATGGTACTCCTCCTTGCCGTTCGCACCCGCGTTCGCGCCCGGAGCGCGGGCTCGCTCGTTTTCGAGACTCCAACGTAGGATGGACTGGTACGCCCGGTCCCAGCGTTGCCTCCCATCCAGGCGTTCCACCGCTTCCCGGTGTACGTGCCACTGACATTTCATCGTCTCCTCCGTGCCGAGTGATCCCGGTAGGAGGATATGTCCGAGCATCGTTGGTCTCGTCAGTTTGGCGGCGCGTCGGGTTTGGTCGGCGAGAGTGGCTGAGCGAGAGCCGCGCCTGGCGGCTCATGCAGAACTTGTCTTTTGCGAGCAGGCCATCGAACGTACCAACTCGTGGACCAACGCCCACAAGAAGCTGGTGTGGTGCACGGAGAGGCGAGGGCGAGTCGTTGACTTCTGGGTAGCGTTCTCCAGCGCGGTCACCATCGTCGGAAGGCTCGTTCGAGAAGCCTGGAGCCGGCTACGGGCGGGCTTGTACGGTGGCGAGCGAACCAGAGGATCGGACGGCTAGAAGCTGCAACCCCGGCCACCCGTCTCCGATCCCGAAGGACAGACGACTCCTCCTCGGATCGGGCACCCGGTGGACCAACCGTAACCTTCTAGTGCTCGTCGCACTCCAACCAGCGCCCCGCCGTGGTACCCAACACCTGCAGCGCGTCGGCACTGCCCCGTGCCGTGCCCTTCTCGAAATCCCCTTCGATGCTCGCCATCTGGTTCGTTACGTGAGCGAAGCACACGACCGGATTCTTGGTCGCCTCCGCGAACGCGTACAAGGCGGCCGCCTCCATCTCGACCGTCAGGATCCCCGCCGAGCGGTGGCGCTCCAAGTCTGTCGCCGTCTCCCGGAAGGGGGCGTCGGTCGTCCAGGACGTGCCACGGGCGACCGGCACATCCTCCTTGAAGGATCCACGGAGCATTTCGAGCAGCCGGGGACCCAGCTCGCTGTACGGTGAGGGCGGCGCGTAGTGGTAACTTGTGCCTTCGTCGCGCAGGGCGCGTTCGATCAGGACGAAGTAAGGCGGGCTACCGACCGGCGTGATCTGCCCCGCCGAGGTGACGCTGATCAAAAATCGGCAGCCCGAGGCGAACATCTCTTCCGCAACTAGGACGGCGAACGGCGCGCCCACCGCGCCGCCGACGATGCCGTAGGACACGCCCCCCTCCTCGTAGTCGTACAACCGGGTGTGGTAGCACGCCCAGTATGGGTTCGGTTCGGCACGGCCCTCCTCTCGCAGATGCTCGACTATGTCTCCGTCCGGGTCCAGAACGCAGATAGACGGAATCCGCCCGCGGGAGATCCTCTTCTGCCGCCTGGCCTCTCGCAACAGGTTCGCCGGGATAAAGACCGAGGGTTCCGCGTAGCTCTTGTGGCCCACGATAGGGGCCGCTTTCGGTGGTTTGGCACCAGCCTCGTTCCGGTTCATGCAAGTCCTTCCTTCT
>JALZNL010000643.1 GCA_030857715.1 Actinomycetota bacterium
ATGTACTCGAGTTTCAACGCATAGTTGAGGATTTCGAGATCGCTCGTGCCCTTCCTGGGGTCCGGGCTCGGCTCCCTCGTGTCGATGGCCCCGTCGGCGGGGCTCCCCTCGGCAGGGCTTCCGCCGGCGGGGGAAGCCCTGCGGTTGGAGGACTCGCCACCGTCGTCGCTACAGGCCGCGAGGAAGGTAGCGAAGGCGCTCGCGGCCCCCGCTCCTCCCACCATTCTCAAGAACTTCTTGCGCGACGACGGATCGCGCGCAAGCTCTTCCATCGCGCGTGGTTCGTCGTGACGCGATCCCTCCATCGTGGACTGCTGCACTTGAGTCAGCTCCTTTTCGGGCATGCGGGATGGACTGCGTGGTCGCCCGCGTCTACGGTTCGACGCCCGGAACCTCGGTCCGGGGCCCTCGCGGCGACGACTCGAGGAACCCGAGTGCCGGGCAGTTGATCAGCACATTGGCTGAACCGAGCGGCTCGCCACCGGGTGCGGTCACCAGCCCCCTGGCCGCCTCGCGCCGGACCCGGTTGGCGTCCGTCTTCAGCCCGTTCAAGCCCATGGCGACTGCGGCGTCGCTGTAGACGCCGACCTGGAGATCCCAGAGCGGGCTGTACTCACGGCGGTCGCGCCGCCGGTCGTTGGTCGGGAAGACGTCGAAGATGTTGCTCACGTCCGCACCTCGGAAGAACGAGTCCAGAACCTCGGGGTTCGCGACCGCCGCGTCGCGGCCGGGGAAACCGTCCTTCAAGGCGTGGAACAGACCCTGGTTCCGCCCCTCGCCCGCCGCGGCCCCGGTCTTGCCCGGATCTTTGACGAGCCCGGTCTTGGCGTTGACGAAGGTGAAGATCGACGCCCGCGCCGAGTCCGCCTCGCCCCCGCCGTTCTGGAACGGCGCGTCGACCAGTGCCGGCACGAATGTGCTGCGCTCGAGCACCGCTGTGAAGGGGTCCGAGGACTCGAAGCTCAGGTACAGGATCGGCTCGCCGTTCGAGAAGCCGCGGATGAAGAGGTGGTCGGTGGTCATCTTCTGGGTGTCGATGGCCAGCGTCCGGTCGTGGGTGTTCTCGTGGGTGGTGACGTCGAAGGGGCCGTCACCGGTGGCCACGATCGGCGCGTTGAAGACCACGCCGCTGCCCTCGACGGTCACGAACGGGCTGTAGTTGGCGCCGCCCATGGCTCCGACGGTGAAGGACTGGGGTGGGAAGGCACGCGGGCCGGGGACGGCGGTCCGTTTGGGGCTGAAGTCGGGCGCTCCCTCGAACTCGACGGGCGCCCTTCCCAACACCGGGTCGCTGGTCTTGACGGTTTGCGCGCAGGCCGGACAGTTCTGGGCGATGTTGCTGAGCCTGGGGGCGTGGTTGACGCCGAGATCGCGCGCCATCTTGGCGTCGGAGCTGTCGGTGATCACGAACCAGACGGTCTCGCCGCCGGCCGTGCCCTTGTGCAGCGGCAGGGTGGCGAAGTCACGCGTCAGGTCGACTCGCCGCGCGCTCTTGATCGACTGCTTGCTCTTGTCGAGGGTCTGGCCGACGGGAGCGCTCTTGCTGCTCGCTTCATCGTTCTGAGCGGAGGCGACGACAATCGACAGGGACAGCACCACTACCGCGGCGACGGAAGCCAGACCGGCCAACTTGATCGTCTTCCTGCTCATGGGTTCTCCTGTCGGTGGCGCTTGAGCTGGGATCCACGCGGATCGGCTTCAGTCAGCTCGAACGTATCCCCGGCCCTACTCCTGTGGACCGGATTCGATTGGCCGGTAAGGAGGCCTTAAGCATCCCCGGGGGACGCTGGAGGGGCTGTAAGGATTTCTTAGCCTGGGCCCTCTAGCGTTTGCGCTGTGCTGAACGTCAAGCGCTTGAGCGCACTCCGCGCCGTCGCCGGCACGGGCAGCTTCTCCGCCGCCGCAGCGGAGCTGTCGCTGACGCCGTCCGCCGTGTCCCAGCAGATGCACGCGCTCGAGAGGGAGTCCGGGGTCGTTCTCTTCGAGAGGGTGAGCAGCGGAGTGCGGCTCACCGAGGCAGGCGGGAGCTTGGTCGCCCACGCCAATGCGATCCTCGCTCGCGTCTCGGAGGCGGAGGCTGAGCTGAGGGCGATCAAGGCCGGCCGCCTGGGGCGACTGCGACTCGGGTCCTTCCCGACCGCCACCGACGTATTCGTGGCCCACGCCGTGGAGGTCTTTCGCCGTGAGCATCCGGGCATCGACGTTCACTTCGAGGCCGGGAGGCCGACGGAGAGCCTCAGC
>JALZNL010000644.1 GCA_030857715.1 Actinomycetota bacterium
CGAGGACGCGATCCAGTTGTTCCTCGTTCACCACGGCCCCCACGCACGACGGAGTTACCCGTGGCGAGCGCCGGCGCGGCCTTCCAGGCGGTAATGATGAGCGGGTAGTTCCACGGCACCACCGCGGCCACGACGCCGAACGGCTCGCGCGTGACCAGGGCCAGCGAGTCCACGCCGGTCGGCGCGACCTCGCCGTAGCGCTTGTCCACCGCTTCCGCGAACCACCTGAAGTAGCCAGCCGCGCCCGGCACGTCCACCGAGAGCGCGTCGCCTATGGGCTTCCCCACGTCCAGCGACTCGACGAGCGCCAGCTCCTCCAGGTTGTCCTCGATCAGGCCGGCGAGCCTGAGCAGCACCTCCTTGCGCTCGGCGGGGGCCTTGTTCGCCCAACGACCGTCCTCGAAGGCCGCCCCGGCCGCCTCGACAGCGAGGTCCACGTCGGCCGCGTCGCACTCGGCCACTTCGGAGAGCACGCTCCCGTCCCTGGGGGAGATGTTCTGGAATCGCGTGCCGGACAAGGCCTCGCGGAATTCTCCGCCGATCCAGGCCCGGCCTTCGGGTTCGAGCGCCGCCGCCCTTCTCGTCCACTCTTGCCTGGAGAGATCCCGCACGCCGGTCGCCATACGCTCCCTACTCTCGTTTCGTCGCGATCATATTTACCAACGGGATCTTGTGTCCCGTCACTGCTCCACCTGCACCACTTCGGCCCCGTTCGCGTCGGGACCGGCCCCCGCGACGGCCTCCATAACCTTCTCGCCCAGCTCGATTCCGAGACCCGGCCGGTCCGGTATCTCGAGGTATCCATCGGCGTCGATGTCGAGCGGCTCCGCGAGGAGGAAGTCCCGCGCGTCCGGGGCCCAGCCCGGCGGGTCGTAGGGGAACTCCAGGTACGGCCCACCCCCGACGCCGGCGGTAACGTGCAGGTTGGCGAGGAGCCCGATGCCGCCGTCGGTCCAGGTGTGCGGGGTGAACCACCTGCCGGAGGCCAGCGCGAGCTCGGCGATCATGCGGCAGCGCATCATCCCGACGGAGACCACGACGTCCGGCTGGTAGACGTCGATGGCGTCCTCCCGCAGAAGATGCAGTAGCTCCTCCGGCGTCCGGACCATCTCCCCCCCGGCCACCCGCGGCGAGCCCGACCGCCGGAGGCTCTTGAGGCCGTCTACGTCTGACAGAGGCAGCGGCTCCTCGAGCCAGAACACGTCGAGGTCCCGGAGCCGTCCGGAGATCCTGCGCGCGGCGGCCGGGTCTATGCTCCGCCTGGCGTCGCCCGCCATGCGCCAGGCCTGGTTGATGTCCACCATGACGTCCATGGAGTCGCCGACCGCGTCCCTGACGGCCTCGATCGCCTCGACGCCCTCCTCGAACCGCCACGGATCGACGCGCAGCTTTATCGCCCTGAAACCGCGGTCCCGGCACGCCAGAGCCGAGCGCACCCGATCGGAGGGGTCCATGAGGGCCCCGGTCGAGGCGTAGGCGGGCACCCGGTCCGCGGCCCCGCCGAACAGGTTCGAGACGGGCTGGGCGCAGATCTTCCCGACGAGGTCCCACAGCGCCGCCTCAAGCGGCCAGTACCGGCCCGCGTGGAACGAGAGCGTCTCCAGCACCCTCACGTGGCGGGACATCCGCATCGGGTCTTCGCCGACGAAGTAGTGCGCGTAGCGGGGGAAGTCCGACATCGTGTCCCCCGAACCGACGCCCGTGATCCCCTCGTCCGTGTCCACAAAGACGAGGGTCGCCTCCGCGACGCGCCGCGGGTTCGGGTCCCAGGCAGCCCTGAAAGGAGGGTCCAGGGCCCGGGCCACGCGCACGATCCTGACGCCCGTGATCTTCACCCAGGACCCCCGAAGAACGGGTTCGAAGGCGAGTCCGCCAGCGCGAGGACGTCCTCGACCGAAGGCGTGCCTTCGACGGCCGCCCGGATGGCCTCCTTTACCGAGCGCCGGTTGTTCTCGAACACGACCCTCTCGTCGTCCGCCTCCGGATTGACCCAGACGGCCGCGATGCAGAGGAGGCCGCGCACCTCCCCGGCGGGCACGATGCCGTCCGCGACGGCTCCCGCGACCCCGCTCGCGATGCCGGCCTGCGCCGCTCCAAACGTCAGGTTGACGTGGGAGTCTCCCCCCATCGCCGCCTTGTTCACGAAGAGCGTGAACGGCAAGACGGGCATGCCCGGCCGGACCACCGCGACGAACGGGGTGTGGCCCATTCGGGGCGTCGCCAGGGCCGTCGTCCAGGCC
>JALZNL010000645.1 GCA_030857715.1 Actinomycetota bacterium
GAGGCACGATGCGCACGCGGCCCAACCTTCGGCGAGAGGAGCAGGAATGCAGACTATAGAAGGTGTATACGTGGCCAACGTGACGCCGTTCAAGGAAGACCCTTCTTACGCGTTGGACGTCGATGCTTACCTGGAGCACGTTTCCTGGCTGGCCGAGAGCAGCGTGACGGGCATAGTCCCCTTCGGCACCAACGGCGAGGGATCCTCGGTGACGATGGACGAGAAGCTAAGGGTCCTCGAAGCCCTCTTCGCCAGAGAGTTTCCTATCCAGATCCTCCCCGCCGTGATGGAGGGCAACCTGCCGGACACCCTGAAGATGCTCTCCTTCCTGGAGCAGTACCCGGCGACGGCGGTCTTGATCCTGCCGCCTTACTACATAAAGCCGGTTTCCGACGAAGGCTTGAAGCTCTTCTACGAACCCGCGATAGCCGCTACCCGCCACCCCGTTATCGTCTACCACATCCCGAAGTACGCCGTTCCCGTTCCGGCGGAGGTGGTGACGGACCTTCCCGTCTGGGGAGCCAAGGATTCCGGGGGTGAGCCTGGCTACGCCGAGACGGTGCTCTCGGCGGGCAGGGGGGTGCTGCTAGGGACCGAGGACGACCTCTGGGAGCTTCTGAACTTGGGGGCTCAGGGATCGATCAGCGCGCTGGCGAACTTCATCCCCGAGCAGATAGTCGACATGTACCACAAGGTGAAGGCCGGAGACGAAAAGGAAGGCAAAGCCCTATCCGAACGGCTCAAGCGGGTCCGGGCAGGGACCAAGGAGTACACCTCTGCGGCAGTGCTCAAAAAGCTGGCTCAGGCCCGCCACGGCGTCTCCATGGGCACGGTGCGCCCGCCGCTGACCCCCGCCCCCGCCGACTACGACCCCAACCCCACCCTTCAACTCGCCGAGGCGGCTCGCATATAGATACCTGCGGATGCGGCCGTCAAAAAGCGGCCCGTGGGAACCGAAGGGTTAATCTCTAGTGCCTGTTTTTCCTGCAAATCGTTGGAAAAAAGCTCCCTAAACCCTGCTGGCCTCCCGCGTGCTATGGGGCACGTCCGTTCCGATGAGGCTGTCCCGCGTGACGAGCGCGGCCAACTCCTCCTCGCCCATCCCCTCCGTCCCTTCCGGGCGCTGCGGCAGAACGAGGTAACGAAGGTCCGCCGAGCTGTCGTGGACCGCTACGCGCTTGTTCTCCGGCACCACCAGCCCGAACTCGCGAAGCACCTCGCGCGGCTCCACGACGACGCGAGAGCGGTAGGCGAAGCTCTTGTACCAGTCCGGCGGACGTCCGAGGATGGCCCGCGGGTAGCAGGAGCACAAAGTGCAGACGATGACGTTGTGGACCTCGTCGGTGTTCTCGATCGTCGCGAACTCGATCGTCCCGGAGGCGTCCACGCCGAGTTCCGCCGCTGCCGCCTTCGTGTCGGAGAGTAGGCGCTCCTTGAAGGCCGGATCCACCCACGCGCGGGCGACGATCCGCGCGCCGTTCTCGTAGGTGCGCGCCTCCATGTACTCTACCTGGGCCTCCACCTCTTCCTTGGTGAAGACCCCTCTCTCTTCCAAAAGCTCCTCGATGGCCCGGATGCGCGCCGCCCACGGGCTCCGCTCGTGCTGTGGCTCCTCGTGCGGATGGTCGTGCCCGTTCTCGCTCAAGTTCGCTTCTCCTCTCCCCCGTGTTCCCTCGGCTCCAGCCAGTGCTCGTAGAGGTCGATGAACAGGACGTCCGCCGGCGAGCCGCCGTAACCGTGCCAGAGGTCGGCCTGCCGAAAGCCGACCTTGTAGAGGGGCCTCTCTGGGAGACCGTCGCCACCGTAGGCCAGGCGCTCCGGGTTCGGAAACCCGCCGAGGATCTCCGCGATCCTGCCGGGCTTGCCCTTCGTGTAGTCGGGGGTGCGAACGTGACCCTCCTTGTCCATGTCCCGCACCCGCACGGCGTCGCCGGGTGCGAACCTCGCGCCTGCGACCGGACGGATCACGCCCCTCTCCAGCGCCGCTCGAGTTCGGCGGCCCGCTCGTCTATCTCTTCTCTGGTGAGGAGGCCTTTTTCCACCACGAGCAGTTCCGCTGCCGCGGCCCACCGCTCGTAGTAGCCCATCTCCCTGTACTCATCGAGGCTCTCGATGGCTCGGCGCATCTCGTCGGTTGTCTTGTGACCTTTGGCGTTCAGCACGATGTTCACCGCGTCGGCGAGCCGCTCCCAGTCCTCCACCTGGTGGTCACTGCGGTCTATGGGGCCGAACTTCTCGC
>JALZNL010000646.1 GCA_030857715.1 Actinomycetota bacterium
TTCCACAGCAGCCCGTAGCTGATCCCGAATTCCGGGACTCGCCTTCTCTATAGCATCCTCCATCTCACTACGGTAGCGCTCCAGCATCTTGTACATGACCTCTACGTAAAGCTCTTCCTTGCCACCAGGGAAGTGATAGTACAGGGAAGCCTTGAGCATCCCGAGCACCTCGGCTTCATCTCCCATCGTCACGCACCGATAACCGTGTTCGCCAAACAGCTCCTCGGCCACTACCAGGACCGACTCTCGGGCATCACTTTTTTCTACTCTGGTCACTACGTCCCTCTAGCCTCAATCCTAAGTCTACCTAATGTTAGGTAGACTACCGAGACTTCCAGGTTTTGTCAAGGCAGTAGGATTTTATTGCAGAACTTTGCCGGGTCTGACGGACTTTTGTTACTGCTGGCGAATTCATCAGACGGCGGCAGGTGTGGCGATCAACCTGGCAAACGGGGAGCGTCTGGTGGTAGCCTTCGGCATCCCCATCAGCCACTCGCCCACCCGCAGGAAGTTGAGCGCCGCGGCGCTCAGCACATGATGCAGCTGCGTCTTCTCCAGACCCACGTACCTGGACCTGCGCACGCCGCAGGTCCTGACCGCCCGCGAGACAGTCCCCTCTATGCCCGCCCTCCTCGCGTAAGCCGCGGCGAACCCCGGCTCTTTTTCCCGGCTCCTGGCCGCTTCTAAGGCCTGCTGGTGTCCGTCGGCCCGGACGGTGACGCTCCTTCGTTTCCACCGCCTCGTCGAGCGGATGCACTTCTCCCTGCTCGGGCAGGGCATGCAGTCCTTGGAAGAGAACTTTATCTTCATCACGCGGTTGTGCCTGTTGTCTACGGCCGGAGTCCAGCTGATGCTCTTCTTGCCCTCCGGGCAGGTGGCGACCTCGTTGCCCCAGTCCAAAGAGAAGGCGGCCGCCTCGAAGCCCGTGCCTTCCTTGGCCTGCCACTTGCGGTCCGGTCGGGTGGGACCGAACAGGTCCACCCCGTACTTCTCTTTGCTCTCGAACAAGAGCTCCGCATCCAGGTAGCCGGTGTCCACGAACTGGGTTTCGGGGAGCAGCCCCTTCTCTTCGAGCGCCTCGTGTATGAGCGGGGTCGCCTCGCCGTCGGCGACCGTGGCCGGGGCGGTCCTGACGTCGGTGAGCACGTTCGGCTTGCCTTCGTCGTCGCAGGTCTCGGTGAGGTGGACCCTGTAGCCGAGCCAAGAGGTGGTGAACTTCCTGGCGTAGCGGCAATCCGGGTCGATCGGGGAGCCCAGGAAGTTCCTGGACGGGGGTATGCCTTCTTCGGCGGTTCGCCACCTCACGCTACCGTCCTTTGCGTGGAAGAAGTTCTGCAGCCACACTCGGCGCAAGGTCTCAACCGCGGGGACCTCGCGCAGCCAGCGAGGAGCGTCTTCTGAGAGGACGGCCCCCAGCAACTCGCGGCCGTCGGCGCCGATCTCCTCGCCCTTCTCTATGCGGGCTTCCTTGCTCTTCGGCAACCGATGGCCGTCGAACCTGCTTACGTAGCGCCGTTCCCACTCAGGCCGGATGCGCTCGCGGAGCCAATCCGGGGCAGCCGTAGAGAGCACGTCGAGGGCGTGGCGCATGGTTTCGCCGACCAACTCCAGGCGGTTGAGGCCCCTGACGACGGCGAGGATGCGGGTCGAGTCGGTGCGCTGTTTGCCGCGCGCCTTTACGAGCCCCATCTCGCGGAACCTCTCCAGCAGGTGGTCGAACAGCAGCCTCTCGGCCCCGCCCTCCAGCAGGCGGGTGCGGAACTCGCACAAGACCGAAGCGTCAAAGCCGGGATCGGAAAGCTCCAAGGAGAGGGCGTACTTGCAGTCGATCCTGGCCCTGACGGCGTCCGCGGCTTGGCGGTCGGAGAGCCCTTCGGCGAACTGCATGATGGTCACCAGGGCCAGCCGCCAGGGAGCCATCGCCGGCTGCCCTCGCGAGGGGAACAGGTGGGCGAAGTCCTCGTCCTCGAAGATGGCGCCGAGCTCGTCCCTCATGGCTATGTAGGTCGTGCCCTTCGGGAAAGCGGCCCTGGCGACACGGGCGGTCTCTTCGGGGACCGGGTCTACGGAGCGAGGATGCAGGCACATGGCGTAAGCCTCCGGGGGCTGGATTCCGGCCGTTCGGGCCAGTATGCGACCACCCCGGAGAATTCGCCAGCAGTAACAAGATTGCGTCAGAGCCAGAAAACGGGGTTACGTCGCGAACGTCTCTTACACTAGAGCGAGTTTTGCAAACAGG
>JALZNL010000647.1 GCA_030857715.1 Actinomycetota bacterium
ATCCTATTATGAGCCCCTTGATCTGGGACTACGGCCACATCGGCAACTACGAGGAGCTCTGGCTCCTTGAGAGGGCTTTCGGCAGGTAATGCTGTCGCATTACCCGCTGAGACGAAGCTGGCTAAACAAAGCGCACCACAGCGCCCGCAACCACGACACCCGCGTGACGCCCTTCGGCCTAGCGGCCTCCACGAGCATCACCACCACCGCCACTATCGCGGCGAGAAGTATCGTCAGCCACACCGCCTCCCGGCTCACTCCCAACACGCGCAGCGCCCCCAACTGCCGCTTGAGCCACCGGAAGAACAGCTCTATCTGCCAGCGTTTCCTGTAAAGCCGCACGACGACCTCGGAAGCCAAGAGATCGTGGCGGTCAGTGATGAGCCTGTGTAGCTCGCCCTTTCGGGTTTCGCTGGTGACGAGCCTCATGTTTTCGAGCACCGCGCCTGTGCGGTTGTTGGGGCTGCCAAGGGTGATCTTCTCCTCCGAGAGGACGGTGTCCCCTTCGGGGGTCCTCTGCCCGGGCGAGGAGGGCTCGGAGGCGAGAACCTCGTAGCGGGCCTGACTCTGCAGGCGGGTCACGAAGCTTACCCCCTCCCCCAGCAGCCTCTCAAAGTGGGCGTGGGCGTAGTAGCCGAGGTCGAAGATGAGCGTCCAGCCGCCAAGGGACGAGAGATCCCACTCCTTGAGGGCGGTGCGGTCGCTCACCTTTGAGAGGGTGAGCCCGAGGTT
Organism: Actinomycetota bacterium; assembly: GCA_030857715.1. Next base: position 733 of record JALZNL010000647.1, read on the forward strand.
GGTCGGTATTGTCCGGCATAGGTCGAGCTCGGTTTGCAGCCTTACCCCAGGGGCGTACCCTTTGTGCTCGCTCCACGGGCAGACCTTCCGGCTCAAAGAGAAAAACGTCGAGTCCAGCACGGCCAGCTTCGTGCCCAGCGACCCCAGCGGGGCGTCGGACACGACGAGCGGGGTGTTCAAGGCCTTGCGCCTCACACCCTCCAGAAGATTCTCGAAGCACGCCGAGGGCCTGGAGGCGGACGAACGGGCGAGTTGGCTGTAGCTGATCCACTCGGGCATCCCGAGCCTGGCGCGCAAGCTCGCGTCGGCTTGCTGGTGGGCGTGGCTCTGGCGGAGGCTCTCGTTGGCGCTCATGGTGTGCAGAAGGAGCATCCAGACGTGGGCGAAGGCGGGAAAGTGCTTGCGGTAGCGATCGGCGTCTGAGCGCTTTACGGCGTCGATGACGAGCGGGGAGAGGGTCTTACGCAAACGACGGGCGGAGAGGGCGGCCGGGGATGGTAACATCAGGAAAGCTCCTTACGCTGGCTCGGTCATGGACACCCGAACTCTAGCGGAGGAGCTTCTTTCTGTTTTATGCGACAGCGTTACTTCGGCAGGAGCCTCTCCGACCGGGACCTCCACGACATGTACGACGCCTCGCTGCACCCGCGCGAGGAACGCCCCTCCCTGAACCTCCTCGACCGCGCCGACGCCGGCCGGTACCTCTTCGCCCTGGCCCTTAGAAAATCGGCGTTGGGATAGCTGTCAGGCGTCGGCTATCGGCGGTCAGCTCCTCCGTTGGCGGCGGTACGGAAGCCCCGCAAGCGGCTTTCCTCGAATCCTCATACGGCTATCGTCGGGCGCCGACCCGAGGACAAAGAGCTGATGGGGCTTACCGCTCCGCAGGCCGCTACAGCGCCGCATCCATCCAGCGCGGGAACCTGGACCAGAAGGCCCGTTGGCCGAGGTCCCACGCCCGCACGAACGGCCGGCGCACGAGGGCGTCGAGGCGCAGCGTTACTGCCGTACCCCCTCCCTTCTCTTCGACCCAGAACTGGAGCCGGGTGGGGCGGGCGAGGCGCGGGCTGATGGCGTAGGAGCCGTAGAAGTACTTGAGATCCCGGTAGGCGGGACTCTCTCCGGGGCCGCGCACCTCGCCAGTGGCGCCGGCGGCGTTCAAGAACGGGCCGTGGTGGACGTTGAGCACGCCCGGCTCGAAGCCACCGTCCACGAACTCGACCCTGAAGGGCCAGACCTGCCCATCAACGAACGTGGCCGGGTCGTTTCAGCCACGCCCAGGCGCGGCCGACGGGGTACCCCACGAAGAACGTCTTCTGGTAGGCGTGCTCGACGAAGCCCTCGGGGGCGCCAGAAGGCACCGGGGTCCCGCCCGCCTGTCCGACAAAGTGGTTCTTCCTGGCTTTCGGTGAAGAGGTGCGGCAAGCTGGGAGCCGAAAAGATCCGGCAAATCATCGAGGTTGCCCATGTCAGACGCCCGTACTGTCCTGCCCGCCCCCAAGCTG
>JALZNL010000648.1 GCA_030857715.1 Actinomycetota bacterium
GGCAAGAACGGCGTCCTGGTGCTGACCGGCATCAGTAGCGGGGACCGGGAGATCGAGGTCCCCGGAGATCGCATCCTGCTCGGCTTCGTGCTTGGCAACAAGGTGGCGGTCGGCTCGGTGAACGCCAACCGTTCCTACTTCGAGAGCGGCGTGCGGGACATGGCGCTGGCGGAGGCGCGATACCCCGGCTGGTTGGGACGCCTGCTGACGCATCCCGTGCGGGGGCTGGAAGGCTACGAGGAGATGATCCGGCTCCTCACCGAGGAAAAGAGTGCCATCAAGGTGTTCGTCGAGGTTGCGAAAGACGCCGGGAACGGCGAAGGGTAACCCGCTGCCGTGGAAGAGCTCTTGATCTCGGCGGTCGGGTACATGCGGTTGGTGGTGGAGGCCATCGGTGCCGCGGTCATAGGGATCGGGGCTGTCTCTACCGTGTTCTTGTTCGCGAGGTCCCTTCTTGCTCCCGGCGAGTACTCAACCTCGGACATCCGGCTGCACCTCGGGCGCTTCCTGGTACTGGGGCTGGAGTTCCAGCTCGCGGCAGACGTCCTGGCCACGGCCATCGCCCCTACCTGGAAGGCGGTCCAGTTGCTGGCGGCCATCGTCGTGATCCGAACGGTCCTCAACTACTTCCTCTCGAAGGAACTCGAACGCGAGCAGGCACCGCAGGCTCCGCCCCGCCTCGGGCGCGACGACTCGGGCGCCTAGGGCCTCGCGGGAGCCTATGGACGCTTACCACACCGGGCTCGCCGTTCTCCGTACGTCCCTGCTGCTGGTGGGGAGCGTGGTGATCCTTCTCGGCGTCGCGCGAGGCGCCCTCGAAGCCCTCCGCGAGCGGTCCGGCCGTCCTGTCGCCCGGCACTTGGCGGCCCACACTGAGCTCGCCCTGGAGTTCTTCGTCGGCGCTACCATCCTCAACCTCATCCTCACTCCCACCTGGGTGGCGATCCAGACGGCGGCCGTAACCATCGCCGTGCGCAAGCTCATATCGTTGTCCCTCGGCCGCCTCGCGCGGACGGCCCGAACACGATAACCGCGGTCCCCGCCCCCAGCCCTGACTCGCGGAACGCCCGGGCACCAACGACAGCGCCAGGGTCACGGACCCGCGTCCCCCGTGCGGCCGGAGGGGTATCGGAGATCGGGAGAGCAATCGGAACAACCGGAAACCACGTCTCTAGAGCGCCCAGATCCGGGTGCGGAACGCCTTCCTCCTGCTGGTCGGCGTCGCCCTGTCGGCGCAACTCCTGGGGCTCGAGGTCATCCCGGGCGCCTTTATCGCCGGCGCCGTCACCGCCTGATCGACCGCAACGGGATGATGACCCACCCCCAATTTCAGACGAAGCTGGAGGCGGTGGGCTTCGGGGGCTTTATCCCGTTCTTCGTGACCTGCGGGATGGAGATGGACCTGCGCGCCGTGTTCGGCGGCGGGGTTGCGTCGCTGGCGCCGGTGCCCGTGTTCCTGCTCGCCCTGCTGCTCGTGCGCGGGCTGCCCGCCGCCCTCTACCGGTCCTCGCTCGGGACGCGGTGGCTGCGGGGCTATAGCAACTCGTCGAGGACCCTGCCTTGCGCGTCAGCCGGGGGACGCACGCCCAGCAGGGCGGCGATGGTCGGCGCCACGTCGACGAGCCGGGCATCTTTGGGGACCGCGCCCGTCCTGACACCGGACCCCGAGATCAGGAGCGGCACCCGCATCTCCAGGGTGCTTCCATGGCCGCCCCGCGACGCGCCTTCCGCCGGCTCCGCGAGCCCGAAGCCCCAAGGCTCCCTGGCCTCGACGACAAAGTCGCCGAGCTTGTCGCCGGCGCGTAAGGCTTTGAGGTCTGCCGTGTCGAGGACCCGGGAGATCTGGGGCAGCCTTTCGAGTACCCTTCGGACTTCCGCCCGCTTCTCGGACGTCGCCGACAGGCCCCGCACGGTAACGTCCATTATCCGGCCCGCGCTCTTGACGATGACGATCTCGGTGTCGGGGGAAGGCGCGCGTCCTGGGGGCACGATCTCCACGCCGCGGCCGAGGTCGGGCGTCGCGGCGAGCCCCTCCACGAAGGAGCGCTCCCAGGAGGTCATGCCGTGGTCGGAGGTGAGGATAAAGGCCGTCCGCTCGTAGATGCCGACCTCTTTCGCCGTCTGAACGAGCCGGCCGAGCTGCCGGTCGAGTTGGGCGATCAGCGACCCGATGTTCGGGCTCTCGGTGCCCTCCAGGTGGCCGAAGGCGTCGAGGTCCGGGCCGTAGAC
>JALZNL010000649.1 GCA_030857715.1 Actinomycetota bacterium
CAGCTCTACAGCCCCATCCGGGGCATCAGCGGCCTCCTGAACTCCTTCTACTCGGCCTCCGCCGGCGCCGAGAGGATCATCGAGTTCCTGGACGAGAAGCCTTCCGTGACCGAACGCGAGGACGCCAGGAAGCTGGACCGGGCCGAAGGCCGCGTCGAGTTCGATGGGGTCTCCTTCTGCTACCCGGACACGGAGAAGCCGTCCCTCGAAGACGTCTCGTTCTCGGTAGGCCCCGGTGAGACGCTCGCGCTCGTGGGACCTTCAGGGGCGGGCAAATCCACGGCGGCAAAGCTCATGCTCCGCTTCTACGATCCGAACTCGGGCTCGATCCGCCTCGACGATAACGACCTGCGGGACCTGACCCTCCGCTCGCTGCGTGAGAACGTCGCCGTGCTGTTGCAGGAAACCCTGGTCTTCGACGGAACGGTGCGCGAGAACATCGCCTACGGGAAGCCCGGGGCGACGGAGGAGGAGATAGAGGCCGCCGCCAGGGCCGCCGACGCCCACGACTTTGTAGCGGCGCTTCCCGAAGGCTACGACACGCTCGGGGGACAGAAGGGGCGGCTGCTCTCCGGCGGCCAGCGCCAGCGGCTCGCCATAGCGAGGGCGATGGTGCGGGACGCGCCGGTGCTGGTGCTCGACGAGCCGACGACGGGGCTCGACGCGGAGTCGGGCGAGAAGGTGATGCGTCCCTTGAGGCGGCTGATGAGCGGCCGTGCGACGGTCGTGATCTCCCACAACCTCATGACGGTGCGCGAGGCGTCGGAGATCGTGGTCCTCGAAGGCGGCCGGGTCGCCGAACGCGGCTCCCACGCCGACCTGCTCGACCGGGACGGCGCCTACGCCCGCCTCTACAGGCTCCACCACCCGGACGCCGCGGCCCAGACAGTCCAGCCGTGACGAGGACCCACTACGAGGGACGGATAGACGTCCCGCCGCTCGCGGCGGGCGGGGCCCTCGCGCCAGGGTACGAAATCCTCGCGCACCTGCACCAGAGCCGCAACTTCGACGTCTACGACGTCTTCAGCGAGGAGCGGGCCTGCCGCTGCATCGCCAAGGCGCCCCGCCAGGACCTGCTGGGAGACGAGAAGGTGCGGCGCGGCCTCTTGAGAGAGGGCGGGCTGCTGAAGAAGCTCACGCACCCGCACATCGTGTGCGTCTACGAGACCCTCGAGGAGCCGCAACCGACCCTCATCCTGGAGACCCTCACCGGCGAGACGCTCTCGCACCTGATCGACACGAACTACCGCAGGCTGCCGATCCGGGACATAGCCCACCTCGGGCTGCACCTGTGCTCGGCCGTCCACTACCTCCACGGCCGGGGCATCCTGCACCTGGATCTGAAGCCCTCGAACATCGTCTCCGAGCACCAGATGGCGAAGATCCTGGACCTCAGCATCGCCCGTCCCCCGGGGCGGGGCCATCCGGGCGCCGGCACGCGCCAGTACATGGCCCCCGAGCAGGTCAAGGGCGACCTCGTCGGCCCGGAGACGGACGTGTGGGGCATCGGCGCCGTCCTCTACGAGACCGCAACCGACGTGACCCCCTTCAACGCGGAGTACGAGACCACCTCCGGGAGCTTCGTCGGCCCGGAAGATCCCGAGTATGAGACCGGCTCCGGGGACGAATACGAGAGCGAGTACGAGACCGAAGACCCCGGCAACTACGAGCAGGTCTCGCGCCGGGCCGACCCGGTTCGGGTCCACCGGCGGGTACCGGCGGCCTTCGGGAAGATCATAGCCCGCTGCCTCGACCCCGACCCCGCCGGACGCCCCACGGTCGCCGACCTGACGAGCAGCCTGCGCGCCCTCACATAGGGCGATCATCTCTCCAGCTCCTCGACGGCCGGGGAGTGCCACGGGCGCCTGCACACAGGAGCTCGGCCTGCTTCCGGTTTTGCCCCGTTAGAACGTCCTAACGGCCGTCTAACAACCCTCTAACACCTGCCGGCGATAGTACAGAGGACCCCGGACCTTACAGGAGGCAGGAGAACATGAAAAGCAAGAAGACTTTGGCGCTGTGGATGGTGGCCCTGCTGACCGTTATGGGCCTGACGCTGTCTGCCTGCGGGCAGGCGAGTACAGACCCGGCAAGCGGAGGCCAGGAGAACGGCCAGCCGGCGGGAGCCTCCGAGAACGACGACAACCCCGACGACGGGGACGATGCAGACAACCGCGGCGACGATGACGGTACAGATCAGGACAACGCCGGAGAAGACCAGGAT
>JALZNL010000650.1 GCA_030857715.1 Actinomycetota bacterium
ATCGTAGCCGCGCATGAAGCGCCACATCTTGTTGTAGACCGCCTTGCGCGTCATCACCGCGTTCGTGAAATCCTTGGCCTTCCAGTCCTGCTCCAGAACCGCAGCCAGGTGCGGCGACATCTTCTCCCCGAGCTCTTCGGCCATCTTGCGCATGCCGGCGAGGTCGGTCTCCATAAGGACGAGTCCCCAGAACGCTTCGTAGGGATCCTCGAAGCCGGGGTGCGCCTCCTCGACCGTGCAGCCGAGGTCGTCCTCGAAGACTTTCGCCGCCTCGCCGACCACGCGGCGAACCTCCGGATCGACGGCGGCGTATCCCCAGTCCGGGCTGTAGGCGACGCGCAGGCCGCGGGGCAGGCCCTCCCCCAGCGCCGCCATGGGGTCGAAGCTCGCCTCCCGCGGGAGGGAGTGGCGGTCACGGTCGTCGGGGCCGGCCATCACGGAGAGCATGAGGGCGCCGTCCCGCACGGTGCGGCTCATGGGGCCGATGTGCTCCAGCGACTCCCAGCCCGAGGCGCCCGGGTAGCGCTCGTCGCGGCAGCTCGGGTAGAGGGGCACGCGTCCCATGGAGGCCTTCATCCCGAATAGGCCGCAGAAGCTCGCCGGGATGCGCACCGAGCCCCCGCCGTCGCTGCCCAGGGCGATCGGGCCCATGCCGCTCGCGACCGCCGCCCCCGAGCCCGCGCTGGAGCCGCCGGGGGTGAGGCGCGTGTCCCAGGGGTTGGTGGTGGTCTCGAAGACGGGGTTGTGGCCGACGCCGCTGTAGCCGAACTCGGGGACGTTCGTCTTGCCGATGACCACGGCGCCGGATTCCTTCAGGCGCTCGACGGCCACGTCGTCCTCGTCGGGGACGAAGTCCTCGTAGGCGTGGGAGCCGAGTACCATCCGCACGCCCTTCACGGCGTGCAGGTCCTTTATGCCGACCGGCACGCCGGCCAGGGGTCCCGGGTCCCCGCCCTCGGATATCTCCCGCTCCACCCGGCGCGCCTCCTCTCGGGCGAGTTCGGGGGTGGGGGTGCAGAAGGCGTGGAGCGTAGGCTCCAGCTTCTCCATCCGTTCCAAGACCGCGTCCAAGACCTCGACCGGCGAGAACTCCTTGGCGCGCACGCGTCCCGCTAGCTCGAACGCCTCCATGCGACAGACCTCATCGTTGCTAGGCATCGTCCCATCCTTCCGTGGTTGCGGTTCCAACCGGGCATTACCTTGCCCGTCGCTCGTCCCCGCTGCGCTCGGCGCCGGTTCAGGAGTCGGCGAAGCGGGCGACCTCCCGATTGAACTTCTCCGGCTCCTCCCAGAACGGCGAGTGCCCGCTCTCATCGAAGATCACCAGCTCGCTCTCGGGGATTCGCTCGTCCAGGAGCGCCCCTAGCTCCGTGGGGTAGAGGGCGCTCCTGGCCCCGTAGCACAGCAGGACCGGCACGGGCGTCCGGGGGAGCTGCTCGCGCCAGTCGTGGGCCACCATCGAGGTCCAGAACGCGACCATCACCCCGGTGGGGGTGAGCATGGACTCCCCGAGCCACCACTCGCTCGTCTCCTCGTCCGGGGCCTCGCCGTCCTTGAAGCACGCCGGGATGAAAGCCTCCTCGACGGTCAGCCTGTCCTCGAAAATGTCCCTCTCGAGGGCATAGGCCGCCGCGTAGTCGAGGGTGCCGAAGACGCCGTGCTCCCAGCCGCCGTCGTTCACCAGGCGGGGCGTCATGTCGATGAACACGGCATTCTTCAGCCTCTCGCCGCCGAAGAGGTCGAAGTAGTGGAAGATGAGGGAGGTGCCCATGGACCATCCCGCGAGCGTCACCCGGTCGAGGCCGAGGTGCTCGATGACAGCCCGTGCGTCCTTGGCGGCCTGGCGGAGGCTCATGTTCAGCTCCTGCTTGCCGGAGTGGCCGTGGCCCCGGATGTCCATCGTCACGACCCGGTGTGCGCGCGAGAGTTCGGGGGTGTTGCGCTGGAAGAACTTGTGGTTCATCGTCCAGCCGTGGATGAGGAAGATGGGATCTCCCTCCCCCTGGTCGGTATAGTAGATCTGCACCCCGTCGTCCGCGGTCATGTACGGCACTTTTCCCCTTCCCTCGAATGTCCTTCTTCCCTCCCCGGATGCTATCAGAACCCCCGACCTCACGCTCTTTGGCCGCCGACGCGGCACCCGGCTCGCGCCGGACTTTCCGCCGCTTTCGCAGCCACAAGTACGCCGGGCGGATCGTGGCGGGCTCTGATCCCATGG
>JALZNL010000114.1:0-5742 GCA_030857715.1 Actinomycetota bacterium
CCACCTGGGGTTCGGCTTCTCGGCCGGCTTTTTAGACTACGTCCTGAACTTCAGTAAAGACAACACCACCAGACCCTTGCTGCTCCTGGGGGTCGGGCTGGTGTATTTCGTGATCTACTACGTCGTCTTCAGCTTCTTTATAAAGCGTTTCGACCTGGCGACCCCGGGACGCGGCGAAGCCTCCACGGGGCTCTCTTCTGACTGGATCCTACCGGAGAGCCAGCGCGGCCCCAGGCCCGGCGAAGAAGACACGGAGAGAGTCCGGGAAGAGGCACCCAGCGGGACGACGGCCGACCGCGACCCGGACGATGTCCTGGCGGAGAACGTGCTCGCGGCCCTGGGCGGCAGGGAGAACGTGGGGAGCGTCGAGGGATGCATCACGCGCCTGCGGTTGGCCGTGGAGGACTCGGATCGTATAGATGAGGCGCGCCTCAAGCAGCTCGGGGCCTCCGGCGTGGTCAGGCGCGGCAAGGTGGCCCAGGTGGTCATGGGCACCCAGTCCGACCGGATCGCCGCCCGCATAAACCGTTTGTTGGGAGGAGAGGGTTGATGCGGATACTCGCGCCGATCGCCGGCGAAGCCGTTCCCTTGAGCCAGGTACCGGACCCGGTGTTCGCCGAGGGTATGGTCGGACACGGGGCGGCCATAATCCCTTCGACGGGCGGCGAAGCCGTCGCCCCCGTCTCCGGCGCGCTCGTCAAGCTCTTCGAGGGCGGGCACGCGTTCGGCATAGAGACGGACGACGGGATCGAGATGATCGTCCACATCGGCCTCGACACCATAGAGCTCCAGGGCGAAGGCTTCGAGAAGCTCGCCACCGAGGGCGACGAGGTACGGGCCGGCCAACCTATAGTCAGGTTCGACCTCGAAGCCATAAAGGCCGCCGGCTACGACCCCGTGACCCCCGTCGTCGTGACTAATTCCGACGAGTACCCGGTCGGCGACGCGACGACCGGAGGGGTGCGCGCTGGAGACTTCCTTTTCGAGGCCGGTTAGGGTCTGGTGAGCGGGGAGGCGTTCGCCCTCGTCGGGGAGACCGTCCTGCCCGGTGGGTTCCTCCGACGGGCGGCCGTGGTCATCGAGGGCGGCGGTATACCGCAGGTGATAGAAGACCCTCTCCGCGGCGACCTGCCGCGGGGGCGCCGCGAGGTCTCCGGCGTCGTCTGCCCCGGCTTCGTGGAACTCCAGATCAACGGCGCCTTCGGCATAGACGTGGACGCCGACCCCGAAGCCCTTGAGGCCCTCACCCGAGAGCTGCCCAGGACGGGGACAACCTCGTTTTTGCCGACGCTCATCTCCTCGCCCGCCGAACGCTACGCGGGCTTCCTGGAGGCGCTTGAAGAGGCCTCGCGGCGTCCTTCCGGCGCGTGCATACTGGGGACGCACCTCGCTCGCGCCCGCGCGCAAGGGCGCCCACGGCCCCAGGAAACCATGAGGTCTCTACGAGCAACACGAAGGAGGGCTTGAAGCCGTGTCTGTAGAGAAGAACGCGCCGGCGACGAGGATGCTCGCGGAGATCCACGAACAACCGGAGGTGTTGGCAAGAGTCCTGGAGAGTGGGTGGGGGGAGGCGCGCGCGGCGGGACGTGCCCTGCGCGAGAGAGGGTTCCGCTCCGTGATGCTCGCCGCGAGGGGCACCTCGGACAACGCCGCCCTGTACGCGAAGTACCTCTTCGAGACCGTCCTCGGCGTCCCGACGGCGCTCGCCTCGCCCTCGACCTTCACCCTCTACGAGGCCAGCATGAAGCTCGACGACGTGCTCGTCGTTGGCATAAGCCAATCGGGAGAGAGCATGGACGTCCTGGAGACGGTCCGCAGGTCCAGAGACCTGGGGGCACTTACCCTCTCCGTGACGAACGACGAAGACTCCCCCATGTCCGCCGCAGCAGACCACCACCTCCACCTTCACGCCGGAGAGGAGAAAAGCGTCGCGGCGACCAAGACGTACACGGCGGAGCTTCTGTTGCTCTACCTCCTCGTCGAGGCGCTAAGAGGTGCTGAAACCCCCGCCGCCGAAGCAAGGGACCTGCCGGAGAAAGCGCGGACGCTCCTGGGCTCCGCGTGGGAGGGGACGGCTCGCTACCGCTACGCCGACCACGTAGTGGTGACGTCGCGGGGGTATAACCTGCCCACCGCCCAGGAGGCGGCCCTCAAGTTGATGGAGACGTCCTACGTCGTGGCCCAGCCGTTCTCCGAGGCCGACCTCAGGCACGGTCCCATGGCTATGGTGACGAGGGATTTTCCAGTGCTCGCCATCGTCCCTCCCGGTAAGGCCGAGTCCACCATGACCGGCCTCGTCGAGACCCTCCACGAGCGCGGCGCCGAGCTTGTGATCGTAACGGACAACGAGAAGACGCTGGAGAGGAGCGCGGCGGGATTCCACGTGCCGGTCTCCTGCGCGGAGGAGCTCTCACCCGTACTCTACGCGATACCACCCCAGATCTTCGCCCACGATCTCTCCGTCCTCAAGGGCCTGGACCCCGACTCACCGAGGGGCCTGAACAAGGTGACCGAGAGCTGGTAAGCGTTCGTCTGGACCGCTATCGGCGTCGCTCCCAATGGTCGGGCTGAGGAAGGGTACATTAAGGGTTTGCAGGCGGAGGCGGTCGGGACGGGTGTTTCTCCGGTCTAAGAGAGGTTAGGGAGCAGGATGGCTGTGAAGGACGGGTGGCGGGGGCGGTTCTTCGAGGATTTCGAGGTTGGGGACGTCTACCGGCACCCGCTCGGGCGGACGGTGACGGAGACGGACAACGTCTGGTTCACGCTCCTGACCCAGAACACAGCGCCGATCCACTTCGACCGCCACTACGCTGCCCAGACCGAGTTCGGCCGCCCGCTGGTCGACTCGACGTTCACGGTAGCGCTGGTCACGGGCCAGAGCGTCACGGACGTCTCCCAGAACGTGATGGCGAACCTTGGCTGGGACGAGGTGCGCCTGCCGGCGCCGGTCTTCGAGGGGGATACCATCTACTCGCAGTCGGAGGTGCTGGAGAGGCGAGAGTCCGGGTCCAGAGAGAACGTCGGGATCGTGACCGTGAAGACCACCGGGTACAACCAGGACGGCACGGTCGTCATAACCTTCAAACGCACCGTCATGGTCTACAAGCGCGGTTACTCCCCCGGCGTGACGAGGCCCGAGCCCGAAAGTTTCGGTGAGGGCGTGTGATCCTGGACGATGGCGATCTGCGCGAGCTCCGGCGGGGCGTGCGCGACCTGTGCGCCGGCTTTCCTGACGAGTACTGGCGCGACCTCGACGCGAGGCGCGAGTACCCGGAGGAGTTCGTCCGGGCCATGACCGAGGCCGGCTACCTCGCAGCCCTCATCCCCGAGGAGTACGGCGGCATGGGCCTAGACCTCACCGCCGCCTGCGCCATTCTGGAGGAGGCGAACAGATCCGGCGCAAACGCCAACCCCGCCCACGCCCAGATGTACGTCATGGGGACGCTGCTGCGCCACGGCTCCGAGGGACAGAAAAAGGAGTACCTGCCGAAGATAGCCGCCGGGGAACTGAGGCTCCAGGCCTTCGGCGTCACCGAGCCCGAGGCCGGCACCGACACGACGCAGATATCCACCTTTGCGGAGAAGCGCGGCGACCGTTACGTGGTGAACGGGCGTAAGATCTACATCTCCCGCGTCCAGCACTCGGACCTCATGGTCCTGCTGGCCCGGACGACGCCTGTCGAAGAGGTAGAGAGGCGCTCCGACGGACTCTCGGTGTTCATCGTGGATCTGAGAGATGTCGGCGACCGCCTCAAGGTGAAGAGGCGTCGGGTGATGATGAACAACTTCACGAACGAGCTCGAGTTCGACGGTGTCGAGGTGCAGGCCCGCAACATGATCGGGGAAGAGGGGAAGGGCCTACGCTACGTCATGGACGGCATGAACGCCGAGCGCATCCTCATAGCCGCCGAGTGCGTGGGCGACGGCCGCTTCTTTACCGACCGGGCAACGAAGCGTGCTAACGAGCGCATCGTTTTCGGCCGTCCCATCGGGCAGAACCAGGGCGTCCAGTTCCCCATAGCCCGCGCCTACGCCAACGTCGAGGCCGCGGACCTGATGACCCGGAAGGCTGCCGCCCTCTTCGACCGGAACGAGAAGTGCGGCGCGGAGGCGAACATGGCGAAGTTGCTCGCGGCGGATGCGAGCTGGGAGGCGGCCAACGTCGCGGTGCAGACCTTCGGTGGCTACGGGGTGGACGCCGAGTACGACGTGGAGCGCAAGTTCCGCGAGACGCGCCTCTACCAGGTCGCCCCCATCTCCACAAACCTCATCCTCTCCTACCTCGCCCAGCACGTCCTCGGTCTCCCGAGGTCCTTCTAGGATGGCCGACCAGCTCTCGCTTCCGCTCGAAGGGATCACCGTCGTCTCACTGGAGCAGGCCGTCGTCGCCCCCTTCGCCACCCGCCAGCTCGCCGACCTCGGCGCCAGGGTCATAAAGATAGAACGCCCCGGAACGGGGGACTTCGCCCGCCACTACGACGAGACCGTCAAAGGGATGGCGAGCCACTTCGTCTGGCTCAACCGCTCCAAGGAGTCCCTGACGCTCGACCCGAAAAAGGAAGGGGCCGGGGAGGTGCTGGGGTGCCTGATCGGGACCGCCGACGTCTTCGTTCAAAACCTGGCCCCCGGCGCCGCCGAACGCCTGGGCCTCGGGGCCGCGGAACTGAGAGAGAAACATCCGCGCCTCGTCCACTGCGGCATCTCAGGCTACGGCGCGGGCGGCCCCTACGCGGAGAAGAAGGCCTACGACCTCCTCGTCCAGTGCGAGGCCGGCCTCGTCTCCATCACCGGCACCGAAGAGACACCCTCCAAGGTCGGCATCTCGGTGGCGGACATAGCGGCCGGCATGTACGCATACTCGGGCATCCTATCCACGCTCTTCCGGCGCGAGAGGACGGGCGAGGGCGCGACGCTTGAGATCTCGATGCTCGAAGCCCTCGGAGAGTGGATGGGTTTCCCCGCGTACTTCTCCGGCTACGGCGGCGAGGAGCCGAAGAGGAGCGGCGCGAGCCACGCCGCCATAGCCCCATACGGTCCGTTCGCGTGCGCGGACGGCCAGACCGTCTTCCTCGGCATCCAGAACGAGCGGGAGTGGAAGAGGTTCTGCGAAGGGGTGTTGCGGCGCGAATCCATGGTCGAAGACGAACGCTTCCGCAACAACACGAAGCGCGTCGAGAACAGGGAGTCCCTCCACGGCGAGATAGAAGAGGTCTTCTCCGGTCTCCCTTCCGGCGAGGTCATCGAGCGTCTGGAGGCGGCCGGCGTCGCGAACGCGCGGATGAGGTCCATGCGCCAGTTCCTGGACCATCCGCAACTGGAGGCCAGGGACCGCTGGCGCGAGTTCGGTTCGCCGGCGGGTCCCCTACGTGGTCTACTGCCTCCGGCGAGCCTCGAAGGCGTCGAGCCCGTAATGGCGCCCATCCCCGCGGTTGGGGAGCACACGGAGAGCATCCTGCGCGGGCTCGACTACGACGAAGCCGGGATCTCGTCCCTCAAGCAGAACGGCGTCACGTAGGCCCGCATCAGCGTCCCCGTGGAACTTCCTGAAACCCGAAACCTCCTTAGCGGATCTGGCCGTCGATCAGTTGCGCGAGCATGCCCTCGACGGCGCCCCGCTCGGCGTCGGAACGGGTAACGGAGAGACGGGACATACGTTCGTTCATCTCCAGGGCCGCGCTGCTCGGCCTGCCGCTGGCGATCGCGATCATTGGTGGCCAGCCCGAGAACTTCGCGCCGCTCGCC
>JALZNL010000114.1:5752-7242 GCA_030857715.1 Actinomycetota bacterium
GTTGAGCAGTCTCCGCTTACTCTTACAGCCGCACTTCGATGCCGGGCCGAGATCGATGCGTTAAGCTCTTTCGTAGCTGCCCTACATGGCTACACCCAAGAGGAGATAGACCATGGTCGAGTCTCTCCAACCTTCTCGCTGGGCCATCCAACTCGGAGAGCTACACAACCGGATTGCCCGGCGGTTTGTCCGACCGGAACCCCGTCGGAGAGCCCTGGGTTACTTCAAGGCCCTGATCAGCCCCTGCGAGCGCAAGAACGGCTGGCAGATCGCCGAGGCTGCCGGGGAGAGGACCCCCGATGGCATGCAGCGGTTGCTTGGCACCAGCCGTTGGGATGCGGATGAGGTCCGCGACGACCTCAGAGACTACGTCGTAGAGCACCTCGGAGACAAACGCAGCGGGGTGCTCATCCTCGACGAGACCGGCTTTCTAAAGCGGGGGGAGAGTTCGGTAGGCGTTTGTCGCCAGTATTCGGGTACTGCCGGCGGGGTAGACAACTGCCAGGTCGGGGTGTTTTTGGCCTACGCCTCCGAGAAGGGGACGGCTTTCATCGACCGGGCGCTGTACCTGCCCAGAGGTTGGGCTAGCGATGAAAACCGTAGAAACGAGGCCGGAGTGCCTGAGGAGGTACAGTTCTCTACCAAGCCCGTCCTCGCCCAGAAGATGCTGGAGAGAGCTTTCGATGCCGGAGTCCCGGCTTCCTGGTTGACCGCCGACGCGCTCTACGGCTCCAACCGGGCGTTCAGGGTGTTTCTTGAGCGCCGTGAGCAGCCCTTCGTGGTGGCGGTCAAAAGCGACGAGTCTCTCTGGACGCTGGATGAGCGACGTGGACCTATGCAGATGCGCGCCGACAATCTCGCCGAAGATGTACCTCCCGAGCACTGGCGCCGGCTTTCGGCAGGCGTTGGCTCCAAGGGTCCCCGCCTCTACGAGTGGGCGTTGCGGCCCATCTTCAGGTTACAGTTCACCGAAGAGGAGCGCTACTGGGGCCACTGGCTTTTGGTCCGGCGCAGTCTCGAAGACCCACAGCAGATGAGCTACTATGTAGTCTACGCTCCCAGACCGAGCACGACCCTGGAGGCAGTGGTCAAGGTAGCGGGCACGAGGTGGCGTATAGAGAGCGGTTTTTCAGAGGCCAAGGACGGCTTCGGGCTCGATGATTACCAGGTAAGGAGATGGGCCGGTTGGCACCGGCACATAACACTCTCCCTTCTAGCACACGCTTTCGTGAGCGTAGTGCGCTCTTCTCAACGGTCCTTGGAAGAGATCCCTTTTGAGGACCTCTTACCCCCGACCGTGCCGGAGGTGAGGCGCCTGATGTGTTCTCTGCTTCTGGCAGGACTGCCCGAACAGAGGGCGGTATTGCGCTGGTCTCGGTGGCGCAGGAGACACCAGCTACGGGCCAAGCGCTGCCACTGCCGCCGCAGGCGCCTACAGCACCAGTTGGGAGGAGGAGCATAGAGCATCCGAAAAGGAGAAGAGCCGGCTA
>JALZNL010000651.1 GCA_030857715.1 Actinomycetota bacterium
TCACCTCCCGGGTCATCACATCACCCACCCGTATCTCCTGCAGAGCGCTTGCTCGCTCTGGACCACTTAAGGCAGGGCTCGCGTCCCTAAGATCACGATCGGAAACTATCCCTACCAGATGCCTCTCCTCTACGATCGGTATGTGCCTTATGCGCCTCTCCCGACAGAGGGTCAGGGCCTCGGCCACGCTTGCCTCGGGCGAAAGCGTCACAAGTTTCCCGGTCATCCAGTCTCGCACCAGTAGCATTATTGTTAACCTCCCTTTCCCCAGAGCGGAGATCCTAGTCTAAGCTCGACTGCCTGTTGAGAAACGCCGCTTCTTCTTGGATCGTTAGTGGCATCCAAGCCGGCATAATGTGACCGTAGCGGTCTCAAAGCTCGAAAGAGGTGGGTTTCAGATGTCGGAAGGGGATCCAGTTTCCGAGACGATCGAACCGGAATCGGCTCGGCCATGGATGTTCGGGGGTCATCTCGACCCGGTGCTGCTCCCGTGGGGGTGGGCCGCCCAGCACCTGGCGAAGGCCAGGAACTACTGGATCGCGACCACCCGCCCCGACGGCCGACCGCATTGCCGACCGGTTTGGGGAGTCTGGCTGGACGGGGCGTTCTACTTCAGCACCGGTTCTCTGGCCGCCGAGAACCTCGCCGTCAACCCCGAGATCACCGTCCACCTGGAGAGCGGCAGCGAGGTGGTGATCGTCGAGGGCGTCGCCGAGGAGGTCGCGGAAAACGCGCTTCTGAGGCGCGTCGTGGACACGTACAACCCCAAGTACGGGTGGGAGCTGGACCCGGACAGCTTGCCCGGCCCGTTCTACGCGGTCCGCCCGCGGGTCGCCTTCGGGTGGGTCTCCGACCCCTCGGGGCTTGACGGAGGAGCTGCCTTCCACGGCACGGCGACACGATGGAAGTTCTAGGTGAGCACGCACTAGAGCCTCGGCATCCCCTTTCTGCGAGGAGGCAACATCGGCATGATGGGCGTCAAGATGCGCGACTTCCGGCCGCTGCCAGACGAGATCTCCCTTGAGGAGCTGGTTCCCGAGGACAACTTCTACCGTCGGCTGGAGGCGGCGCTCGACCTGTCCTTCGTTAGGGAGCTCGTCGCCCCGCTCTACGCCGGGGGCGGACGCCCGTCGGTCGACCCGGCGGTCTTCTTCAAGCTCCAGCTCGTCATGTTCTTCGAGGGCATTCGCAGCGAGAGGGAGTTGATGCGGGTGGCCGCCGACCGCCTGAGTGTGAGGTGGTACCTCGGCTACGACCTGCACGAGTCGCTCCCCGACCACTCGAGCCTCACCCGCATCCGCGAGCGCTACGGCCTCTCCGTCTTCCGGCGCTTCTTCGAGGAGATCGTGGAGAGATGCAGGGAGGCGGGGTTGGTCTGGGGAGAGGAACTGTACTTCGACGCGACGAAGGTGGACGCCAACGCCTCGCTCGACTCGATCGCGCCCCGCTTCGTCGCCGTGGAGGCGCACCTCGACGGCCTCTTCGAGGACGACGAGCCCACCGCCTTCACCGAGCCCGACGGGGTCCTCCCCACCGCCGAAGACGAAGATCTGAGAACCGAGAACGCTGCCGCGGACGACTGGATCGCAAGGAACGGTCGGCAGCGACGCGAGGTGAAAGGCGTGTGGTACAAGCGCACCGCAGACTTCCTGGCGAGCAAGACCGATCCCGACTCATCGCCCATGAAGCGCAGGACCAGCAAAGGGTCCCACCTCGGCTACTATACCCACTACGTGGTGGACGGCGGCAAGGCCCGCATCATCCTGAACGCGCTGGTAACTCCTTTCGAGGTGACCGAGAACGCCCCGATGCTCGATCTCTTGTGGCGGAGCACCTTCCGCTGGAAGATCCGTCCTCGGCGCGTCACCGGCGACACCGCCTACGGCACCACGGAGAACATCGCCGCCGTCGAGCGGGCCGGCATCCGAGCGTACGTGCCGCTGACCGGCGCCGGCAAGGCCCGCCCCTACTTTAGCAAGGAAGAGTTCGCCTACGATGCCGGGCGAGATCTCTATAGATGCCCGGCCGGACAACCCCTGCGCCCGCGGGCGAACAACAAGGCCAGGAGGCTGACGGTCTACAAGGCGGAGAAGGGCATCTGCGATGCTTGCGAGCTGAGGCCGAGATGCACGGATAACAAGACGGGCCGGCAGATCCTCCGTTACTTCGACGAAGCCTACGTCGACCGGGTCAGAGCCTACCGTGGGAC
>JALZNL010000115.1 GCA_030857715.1 Actinomycetota bacterium
GGCGGCGATGAAGGCGTCGCGCCTCACGTCCATCGGGGTCGAGCCGGAGTGGGCGTGCTGGCCGGTGAAGCGGACGGCGTGGCGCTCGACGCCGAAGGTGCCGAGCACGACGCCGAGCGGCAGGCCCATGCGTTCGAGGACGGGGCCCTGCTCTATGTGGAGCTCCAGGTAGGCCACGGCATTCTCTAGCTGTTTTCCGGCTTCGTTGGCCCGGTCGAGGTCAACGCCGTGCTCGCGCAGGGCGTCGGGGAGTGCTGTGCCGTCCCTGTCCTTGAGGTTGCGGACGTCGTCGGGCTTCAGGGCGCCGGCGGCGGAGCCGGAGCCGAAGAGGCTCCGGCCGAAGCGGGCACCCTCCTCGTCGGCCCAGTCGACAAGACGGAGGGTGACGGGGCGTTTTTGCGGCGCGAGGTCGCGCATGACTTCTAGGGCGCCCACGACGTTGAGGGCGCCGTCGAGCCAGCCGCCGTTCGGGACGGAGTCTATATGGCCCCCGAGGACGACGGCCCTCTCGGAGTCGCCGGGGGCGGTGGCCCAGATGTTGCCGGCCTCGTCCGTCTCTACCTCCGTGATGCCTTCTATCTCTTCGAGCCTGGACCTGAACCAGTCGCGGGCCTCTGTCCACTCTGCCGTCCAGGCGACGCGGCGGGCGCCTTCCGGTCCGCCGGTCAGTTCGGCGAGCTCCTTGAGTTCTTGGACGGCGCGGCGGGCGTCCACGCCCCCGGTTTGCACTAGCCGACCTTCGCGGCTTCGCCGGCGACGGCCAGGGCCTCCTCGAAGGCGTTGGCGGCCTGCTCGGCAGCCTCGCGGGTGATGGTGAGGGGCGGGGAGATGCGGACGGCGTTGGCGCCGATGCCGCCCTTGCCGACGAGGACGCCGCGCTCCTTACACGCCTGCAGGAAGCGGACGGCGGCGGGCGGGTTCGGTTCCCCGTCCGGGCCGACCATCTCGAGGGCGAGCATCAGGCCGCGCCCGCGCACCTCGCCGACGATGGGGCTGTCTTTTGCCATTTTCGTCAGGCGGTCCTTCAGGTAGCCGCCGACCTCGTCGGCGTTTCTCTGGAGGTCGTTGTCCAGGATAAAGTTCAGGTTGGCCAGAGCGCCCGCGGTGGAGACGTGGTTGCCGCCGAAGGTGGCGAGGTGGAGCTTGCCGGACATGGAGTCGATTAGTTCGGCGCGGCCCATCACGGCGCCTATGGAGAGGCCGTTGCCGAGGCCCTTGGCCATCGTGATCATGTCGGGCTCGATCCCGGACTCCCCGATGCCCCAGAAGTGGCTGCCGGTGCGCCCGAAGGCCGTCTGCACCTCGTCCGAGATGTACAGGATGCCGGTCTCGTCCAGGACCTCTTTGACACCCCTTATGTACTCCGGCGGCAGCTCTATAAAGCCGCCGACGCCCTGCACGGGCTCGGCGATGAGGGCGGCCACATGGCCGGTCGTCGCGGTCCGGATGAGGTTGCGCAGGTCGTCTGCGCACGCCTTCGCGAACTCCGGGTCGTCCTTCTCGTAGCGGCCGTAGAGCGAAGAGTAGGAGTGGTGCGGGGGCATCGCGTAGGTGACGTCGAGGGCGGAGCGCGACGTCGGGCGCCAGGTGCTCTGGCCCGTTATGCCCATCGTGCCGAAAGAGCCGCCGTGGTAGGAGCCGCGCATCGCGAGGACCTCGCTAGAGTGGCGGTGCTGGGTCGCGAAGAGGAGTGCGGCCTCGTTCGCCTCGCTGCCGCTGCTGACGAAGAAGACCTTCTGGTCGCCCGAGATCGGGGAGAGCTCGATCAGCTTCTCGGCCAGCTTCACCTGGTTCTCTATGAGGTAGAGCGTCGAGGAGTGCATGACCTTGCCTGCCTGCTCCCTGACGGCCTCCACGATCTCCGGTATGTTGTGGCCGCTGATCGTCGTGACGATCCCGCCGAAAAAGTCCAGGTACTCGTTGCCCTCCGAGTCCCACACCCTGAAGCCCTCGCCGTGGGAGAGCTCTAACGGCTCGTCGTAGTAGAGTGAGATCCATCCAGGCATTACGGCCTTGTGCCTCTTGAGCAACTCCTCCGGGTTCGTCATACCCTAGCCTCCAATCCTCTTGTCTCGACAAATTTCCGCTCCACGAACCGGCCCGATCCCCGCTCGCCGACCACCTCGCCGTCCTTGTAAACCAGGTTTCCACGCACGTAAACCGCCGCCGGCCCGCCGGTAAACGACCTGCCCTCGTAGGGCGTGTAGTCCACGTTGCCGTGCCGATTGTCCGCGGTCACCGTCGTCGAGAGCTCCGGGTCCCACAGGACCACGTCCGCGTCGGCGCCCGGGGCCAGCGTGCCCTTCTTCGGGTAGGCCCCGTAGATGCGGGCCTGGTTTGTGGAGAGGACGGCGACGAACTGGTTCTCGGAGAGCTTTCCTTCCCTGACGCCGAGCGTCCAGAGGGTCATGGCGCGTTCCTCGGCGCCGGGGATGCCGTTCGGGATCAGGGTAAAGTCGTCCAGGCCGAGATCCTTCTGCCCTTCGTAGTTGAAGGCGCAGTGGTCGGAGCCGAAGATCTGGAGGTCCCCCGTCTTGAGCCCGTTCCAGAGCGCGGGCCGGTTGGACGGGTCGCGCAGGGGCGGAGAGCACACGTACTTGGCGCCCTCGAAGCCTGATCTCGCAAGGTCCTCGTACTCGAAGGCGAAGTACTGGGGGCAGGTCTCGGCGTAGACGGTCTGGCCGCGCTCGTGGGCGAGGTGAATCGCTTCGAGCGCCGGCGCGCAGGAGACGTGGACGACCAGGATGGGCGCTTCGGCGACCTCTGCGAGCCGAATCGCCCGGTTGGTCGCCTCGGCCTCGACGGCCTCGGGACGGGTGAGGGCGTGGAACCTTGGTTCAGTGTCGCCGCGGGCGAGCGCCTGCTGCTGGAGCTTGGCTATAGCGTCGCCATTCTCCGCGTGGACGAGAACGAGGACGCCGGCGTCTTTCGAGAGTTGCAGCGTCTCGAAGAGGTCGTCGTCCTCGGTGTAGAGGGGGGTACCCTTGTAGGCCATAAAGATCTTGACCGAGGCCACGCCCTTGGCCGCCAGGTCCGGCAGTTCCGCCTTTATATCGTCGCGCAGGTCGGTGATGGCGACGTGGAAGCCGTAGTCTATTACGGCCCTGTCCCTGGCCTTCTCCGTCCAGGCTTCGAAGGCCCCGGCAAGGGTGCCGCCCACTTCCTGGAGGGCGAAGTCTATGATCGTGGTCGTACCGCCAGCCGCCGCGGCCTCGGTGCCGGTGGCCCAGTCATCGGCGGTCATGGTGCCGCCGAAGGGCATGTCCATGTGGGTGTGGGCGTCGATAAAGCCGGGCATGACCAGCAACCCCGAGGCGTCCACGGTCTCGAGGCCGTCGGCGCCGATGCTCGCGCCGACGGCCGAGATCCTGCCGTCCTCGACGAGCACGTCGGCGCGGTAGCTGCCTTCGGCGGTAACGACCGTTCCCCCGGTAAAAAGCAGCTCGCTCATGGTGCTCTCCTCTCCCTAGGCGACCGCGTGTCCGCCTACTCTCGCACACCCCGCGACCGCCCGTCAATCGCCCTGACGCGTGAAGAACGGGCGGGTCGCCGGTGTTCCACTATCCGGTGAACCGCAAGATCCGTCCCCGGCGACGTCCACTAGGTCGCCGTCGGGCCGGGCTCCGCGCAGGATCGGGTCAGGCATGATCCGGTCTCCCCTTCACGCGTCGAAGTAAAGCGTCCGGGCCCGCCGTTCTCCTCGGCCACCCGTACAAAACGTCCCGATGATCCCGGACGGCGCGTTGTGCCGCAGGACAAGGGCCTTCCCTCGTCGGGCAGTATAGGCAATCGCGGAGCCTCCACAACGGGCCGGAAAACCGGCCGCGTCACCCACGACGCATCGAGGCGCCCCAAGGGTGGGTGAGGGTTCCAAACCCGCCCCGCAAACGTCCGAAACGTCCTCAAGTCGCCGCGAGGCGCGAAACCACATGCGTCATCGTCTCCACGGCTACGAGGAGCGCTCCTTTCTCCCGGTCGAAGGCCGGATTGTGGTGGCCCGCGGCTAGGGGCTGCAGAAGATCATGTACGTCGCCTTCTCGCCCCGCTCCTGCACCCGCCCCATCATGATGGTCGCGTGCTGACAGCGGAGTTCATAAGTATTAACCACCTCGTCCGAGGTCTCGGGTTGGCGACTACCATCCATCCGGGAAGTCTTTTCTGATGCCTGATGCCTGAAACCTGTAGCCCGCCTTGCGGAAGGATTGTAGTAATGTGGTGCCCCAGCCTCGGCACCCCCCGAGGGTTCGACGGACTACGTCGAGAACGCCAGGAAGAGGGCCGCCTTCGGGTTCAGGGCGTTCGTGAGGACGCCCTGCTACGACAGTAGGGGTGCCCGGCCTCGGATTAGGCGCGGAATCCGAGGCAGCGCGAGATCTCCGCCGCGGCCTCGACGGTGAGCCCGCCGACCTCCTCGAACGACTCCTCCGGTAGCCGGAAAGCTGGTCCCGACACGCTCACGGCGGCCACGACCGCGCCGTCCGCGCAACGGATCGGCGCGGCGACCGCGCTGAGCCCGCCCTCCAGCTCTTCGACGGTGTGCCAGTAGCCCCTGTCCCTGCTGGCGCGTAACTCTTTTTGGAGGGTCGCGGGCTTTGTGACGGTATTCTCGGTGTAGCCCTGCAGCGGCCTCCTGAGCAGGCGGCGTCGCTGGTCCTCACGCATGTAGTGCAGGAAGATCTTGCCCGCCGCCGTGGCGTGCAGGGGCGTGTGATGGCCCTCCCAACTCACGCTCAAGGCAGAAGACCCCGAGTTGCTCTGGTAGATGATGACGCCGTCGTCGCCCTCCAGGACGGCGACGGTGACCGTCTCCAGCGTC
This sequence comes from Actinomycetota bacterium, assembly GCA_030857715.1. The sequence goes on from JALZNL010000115.1 coordinate 4,817, forward strand.
CGTTCGGCCAGCCGGTCGCAGACAGGCCTGGAGCAACGCGCGACGTCCAGGTCCGCCGTCACCGAGCTGGCGAGCGCGACCAGGCCGAAACCCAGCCGGTACTTCTCGGTCGCGTCGTCCTGCTCGACCAACCCCCGGTCCCTCAGCGTCGTGAGCAAACGGTAGGCGGTGGACTTGTGGATCTCAAGCTCTCTGGACACCTCCGTCACGCCGGACCACCCCCGGCGCGACAGGAACTCCATAACGGTTATCGCCCGGTCCACCGATTGGACGAAGCCGCTCCTGCGATTGACGGTCTCCATGGAGGATTATTCTACACTGCGTTCCGTGGCCGGACCCGGGCCGACCGCGGGTAGAGGCGTGCCGTCGCCCACATGGTGGAACCAGCCCGAGGCCACGCGGGGGGCCTCGCCGTCCACGTTGGGCGCGCCGCGGCCGTCCGCCGCGTCCCCGGCGTCCACCGTGCGCACCTCCACGCTAAACCGGGCGACGCCCGTCATGTTCGGCACGCTGGCGTGCAGGTGCGCCCCGGAGAAGCAGAGAAGATCTCCGGGCTCGATCACCGGCCGCAGCTCGGAGGCGGTGTCCACGGTCTCCGTAGGCTCGGGCACCACGGGGGCGCTCGACCTGCCGGCCCTGATCTCCTCCAGGTCCCACTCTCGGCTCGTGTTCTTCAGGGGCTTCTCCCAGTAAGCCGGGTAGAAGGCGATGGTGCGCCCCGCGGTTATCGGGTAGATCGGGGCCCACCAGTTCGTCTGCGCATAGACGTTGGAGGCCCAGGTGTCGCGGTGAATGCCCAGCTTGGCGGTTCGCCGACCGGCATGCTCATCGCCGTGCGGTGAGACGCGCAAGTACAGCCAGTCCCACGAGGTACGCCGCAGGTCTACGCCGACATGCCCGAGCGCCGCGAGGAACAGCTCTTTGGCCGCGTCATCCTTCCGGAACCGTCTCTGGAGTGCCTCTACTTTGGAAAGATACTCGCCCCGCCCTAACTCGAATTGCGCCCTCACCGGATCCTCGGTCTTGAAGATTTCCCGGATCAGGGCATCGGCGAACGCGCAGAACTCCTCCATCGGGGGAACCTTCTCGAAGACGAGTAGGTCGCCGCCGTAGACCGCCCCGCGCCGCGTCCCGTCCTCGAGCGCGCCCGATATGACCCTCAAGACCGACACTGGCTCCCCCTTTCAAGCTCGTCGTCCCGCGTCCTCGATCCCTACGAACCTTCTACCAGAACGGTCGCACGTCCGGCACCCGCGGAAAGGAGCGGGAGTGGCCGTCCCGCTCGGGGACCCGACCGTCGGTGCTCCCCGGCGGGGCGGACGGTCGCCGGGACGGTCGGGTCAGGCGGTCGAGGCGGAAGAGGCTTATGTCGTGGCGCGTTATGCCGGTCTCCGCCAGGTCGGCCATGACCTCGCCTATCACGCTCGCGAACTTGTAGCCGTGCCCGGAGCAGGGCGAGGCGAACGAGACCTGCTCGTAGTCAGGGTGCAGGTCGATGACGAAGTGGTTGTCCGGCGTGTTGGTGAACATGCAGGCCTGCAGGTCCATCGTCGGCCCGCATCCGTCGGGGAAGTAGCGCTCGGCAAAGTCTCGTAGCAACCGTTCGTCGTAGTCGTGCGTCTCACGGTCGAGGGTCTCGGGGTCGACGATCTCTTCGAGGTGGTGGTACTTCCCGAACTTGAAACCCGGGACGCCGAAAACGGGGAACCCGTAGAAGCGTCCCTCGTCAACGAGCAGGTTGAAGACGGGGAAGTTGTCCGGCCGGAAGCGCTCGGGGCGGGTGGGCTGGAGCCAGGCGAGGACCTGCCTCTCGGGGACGGCGAGGCCGTCGAGCACGTCGACGAGCTCGGCGTCCCAGGCGCCGGCGGTGACGACGAGCTTGTCCGCCTCGTAGGAGCCGCGGTCGGTGCGGACCCGCACCCCGCCTTCGAGCGGCTCCCACTCGAGGACCCTCTCGCGGGCGTGGATCTCAGCCCCGTGCGCCTGCGCGGCGGCCACGTAGGAGACGATGCACTTCTCGGGCGCCAGGAACCCGCCGTCTGGCTGCACGAGGGCCAAGTGGTCGTCGGGCAGGCGGTAGCCGGGGTGGCGGCGGTGCAGCTCGGAGCCGGTCAGGACCTCGTGGGGCAGATCGTGCAGCCTGCACGACTCCCAGGAGCCCTTGAAAACCCAGGAGTCCTCAGGGCCCGCGTCTACGGACCCGGTGATGTGCAGCAGCCGCTCGTCGGCCGTCTGCTCGATCTCGCGCCACAGCTCGTAGGCGCGCTTGAGCAGCAATACGTAGGACGGGTGCTCGTAGTAGGCCAGCCGGATAATGCGGGTGTGCCCGTGCGAGGAGCCCATGGAGTGCGCGAGGCCGAACCGTTCCAGCCCGAGCACCCGCTTGCCGCGCCGGGCGAGGTAGTAG
>JALZNL010000652.1 GCA_030857715.1 Actinomycetota bacterium
TAGAGCCGCTAAACGGCGGTGCGACAGACGCCTCGCTGCCCCGGATAGGCGAAGACATGAGCGTGCGGCAGGCGCTGTCAGAGTTGATCGGGTCCGGCTCCGAACGGGGCGTGGTCTACTCTGGAGGCACTGACGGGTCCAGCGAGGAGCTGGGCGAGATCTCGCTGGACGACATCCGGGGCCTCTCCGGCGCCGGTGAGGCTAGCGGTGGCTAGGGTTGGATAACGAGTTTTCCCTGGAGAACGAGGACCCGCCACTAATAGACTTTGGCTGGATCTCCTCGAACCTCGGCGACGATATAGCTCCGGCCTTCTTTCAACATCTCTTACTATCTCTGGTCCCGGTCGTGCTCGCGCTCGCGATAGCCCTACCCATCGGCATACTCTGTCATCGCCGGCGCTGGCTGTACGGCCCGACCACCGCGGTCACGGGCATCCTGTACACCATCCCGAGCCTCGCATTCTTCGTACTCCTGATCCCGCTGGTCGGCACGGGGGTGGAGCCGGTCCTCATAGCCCTCACCGCCTACTCGCTGCTGGTACTCATCCGCAACGTCGTGACCGGCCTCGACTCCGTTCCGGGCCAGACCATAGACGCCGCCCGGGGCATGGGCCTGACGGAGCGCCAGATCCTCTTCGGCGTCGAGATACCGCTCGCCCTGCCGGTCATCGTGGCCGGGGTCCGCATCGCCACCGTCACCGTCGTAGGCATCGCCAGCATCGGGGCGTTTATAGGGGCCGGGGGACTCGGAGCGCTCATCTTCGACGGCATAGATAGCTTGTTCCTTACCCAGATACTCGTCGGGGCTCTGCTTACCGTCGTGATAGCCGTCTCCGCCGACCTCGGCCTGCACCGCGTCGAGAGCTGGCTGAGGCCCTGGGCCAGGCGGGCGCGAGGGGTCTAGGGTGGGCGAGTTTCTGGGGAGTTTCATAGAGCAGCTACAGCGCCCCCAGTGGAGCGAGGCCGTGCTTCGGCACGTGGAGCTCTCGGCCCTGGCGCTGCTGGTCGGGATGATCGTCTCGGTGCCGCTGGCGGTGGCCGTCAGCCGCCACCCCCGCGCCGCGCTGGCCTCGATAAACGTGACAAACCTGGGCCGCGCCGTCCCGGACCTGGCGCTACTGGCGCTGGCCCTGTTCATTATCGGACTCGGATTCTGGTCGGCGGAGGCGGCGCTCATACTGCTCTCGATGCCGCCGATCATCATAAATACCGTGACGGGTCTGAATCAGGTCGAGGACAAGATCATAGACTCTGCGCGCGGCATGGGGCTCTCGGAGTGGCAGATCCTTACGGGCATCCAGCTCCCGATAGCCGCTCCGGTAATATTCGCCGGAATCCGCACCTCGGCGGTCCAGGTCGTCGCCGGCGCCACCCTGGCGACGTTCATCGGCGGCGGCGGGCTCGGGGTCTTTATCGTGGCGGGCTTTGCCGGATTCGATTACCCGATGATGCTCGCCGGCGCGCTCGCCGTCGCCGTACTCGCTATCGTTACGGAGTTCACCTTCGGCGGCCTGGAGCGTCTGTCAACGCCAACGGGCCTAAAAGTGTCAAAGAAGAAAGGGAGATAAAGCATGGAGACGAACGAAGCTACGAATACCGGAAACGCCACGAGCGTCAAGAAGCTGCGGGCGACCCTGGCCGGTCTGCTAGCCCTGACGATGGTCTCGCTGGCCGCGGGGTGCGGCGGCGGGAGCGCGTCGAGCGGCCCGAGCCTCACCGTGGGCTCGAAGAACTTTACCGAGCAGGTGGTGCTCGGCGAACTGTATGCCCAGGTGCTGGAAGCCAACGACTTCGACGTCAACCGCAAGCTCGACCTCGGCAACGTGACCACCCTCGACCAGGCGTTGCAGTCCGGCGAGATCACCATGTACCCCGAGTACACCGGCACCTCGCTCGTGCAGGCCCTCGGTGAAGAGGACGCCGATTACCCCGACCCTCAGGCAACCTACGACGCCGCCGAAGAGGGCTACGAGTCGCGCGACCCCGCCGCGACCCTTCTAGCCTCCGTGGACTTCAACAACAGCTACGCCATCACCGTGCCCAGGGATGTGGCGGAGGAGTACGACCTCGAGACGGTCGCCGACCTCGCGGAAAACTCGGACGAGCTTACCCTCGCCTCCTTCGGAGAGTGCCAAGAGAACCCGGCCTGCTTCGACAACATCCAGGAAAACTACGACATTAACTTCCAGGACGTCACCC
>JALZNL010000116.1 GCA_030857715.1 Actinomycetota bacterium
CTCCAGCGCCACCTTCTCCATCGTCGAGCCCAGAATAGCCAGCGCGGACAGGACCTCGGCGTGCCGGTCCCGCTGCACGACCTGCGTCGAGGCGGGCGCGGACGAGATGCCCAGCCCCTCGCACGTCAGGGTCTCGACCTTCGGGTCCACATTACCGTAGACGCCGACGGCGCCGGAGATCTTGCCGACGGCGGCCACCTCCTCCGCCCGCGCCAGCCGATCTAAATTTCGCTCCATCTCGAACGCCCACACCGCCAGCTTGTGCCCAAGCACCATCGGCTCCGCGTGGACCCCGTGCGTCCGGCCCACCATAACCGTGTTCCGATGCTCCAACGCCATCTCCGTCAGCAGCAGCGTCAGGTTCTTCGCTTCACGCCGGATAAGAACCAACGCGTCCCGCAGTTGCAAAGCCCCGGCCGTGTCCAGCACGTCGGAGCTCGTCAGGCCGAAGTGGAAGTGGCGGGCGACGTCCCCGGCGTGCTCGGCGACGTTCGTCACGAAGGCTATGACATCGTGGCTCGTCTCCGCCTCGATCTCGTGGATGCGCTCCACGGAGAAGTCCGCCTTCTCGGCCAACTCCTCGACTTCATTGCTCGGGATCTCGCCAAGCTCGGCCCTCGCCCGGCAGACGGCCAACTCGACCTTCAACCAGGCCCGGTACTTCGCCTCTTCAGTCCAGACGTTGCCTATCTCCGGGAGGGTGTAGCGTTCGATCATGTCGCACCCTCCAGGGTCACGCGGCCGGAGATCCGTCGTTGACGTAAGAGAATTAAAGCGTCGGTCAGGACTGGCAAGGTCACTACGAGAAGCCAATCTATCGTGGGTGTGGCTACTTCTTGACGATAGGAAACAACTGTACGACTTGCTATGTAGTCTTGCACAACCGCCACGAACAGGGCAAAAGGCGAGAAGAGCCTCACAGTAGACCCAATCGACTCCGCAGCCGACATCCTATCCTTCCAACCTTTCCGCCAATTCCGAATCTGAAAGCGCAAGGATCTGAGCAGCGAGCACGGCGGCGTTGGCCGCACCGTTTATTGCCACCGTCGCCACCGGAGCTCCTTCGGGCATCTGGACCGTCGCGAGCAGGGCGTCGAAGCCGCCCAGCGTCCCGGAGGCTATCGGGATGCCGATGACGGGGAGGTTCGTGCGGGACGCCACGGCGCCCGCCAGGTGGGCTGACATGCCGGCGGCGCAGACGATTACTTTGAGGCCGCGTTCGCGGGCTGTGCCGGCGTACTCGGAGATGGCTTCGGGGTTTGCGTGGACGTCCCGGACTTCGACCTCGTACGGGACGCCGTAACCCTCCAGGCGTACGGTGCATTCTTCTACGACGGGGAGGTCGGTGTCGCTGCCGACGAGGATGCCGACCGTGGGGTTCAAAAACTTTCCAGATCTATAGCTTCGAGGGCGATGTCGGTGCGGTAGTGCATGCCCTCGAAGTGGATCTGCTCGACCGCCGCATAGGCCCGCGCCCGCGCCTCGATGATGGACGGTCCGGTCCCGACCACGTTAAGGACCCGTCCCCCGGCGGTGTGGAACATCCCGTCTTCCTCCCCGGTGGCCGCGTGGTAGACGTAGACGCCGGCGGGGATGTTCTCCAGGCCCGAGATCTCGTCGCCGGAATGGGAAGAATCGGGGTATCCCTCGGAGGCGAGCACGACGCAGACGGTCTTGTCCGCCGACCAGACGACCTCGCGGCCGGCGAGGTCTTCTGCTCCGGCCGCGATCATGATCTCCAGCAGGTCGGAGCCGAGGCGAGGCAGGATAACCTGGGTCTCGGGGTCTCCGAAGCGGCAGTTGAACTCGAGCGCCTTCGGCCCGGTCTCGGTGACCATGACGCCGGCGTAGAGCAGTCCGGTGTAGGGCGCCCCTATCAGGGCGAGATGGTGGATGACGGGGCGGATGATGTCTTCGAGGATGGCCGCGTAGGTGGCCGGCTCCATCCACATGATCGGGGAGTAGGCCCCCATCCCCCCGGTGTTCGGCCCCTCGTCCTCGTCAAAAGCCCGCTTGTAGTCCTGGGCCGGCAGGAAGGGCAGGATCTCCCGCCCGTCCGTGACGACGAAGATGGAGGCCTCCCGCCCTTCGAGGCACTCCTCTATGACGATCCTCTCCCCCGCCGCCCCGAACTTGCCCGCGAACGAGGCCCTCACGGCCTCTTCGGCCTCGTCGCGGGTGCGGGCGATGGTGACGCCCTTGCCCGACGCGGCGCCGTCGGCCTTGACGACGACCGGGAAGTCGCGGCGGGTGGCGAGGTAGGCGAGGGCCGCCGCCTCGCGGTCGAAGGCCTCGAAATCAGCCGAAGGGACGCCCGCCTGGCGCATGAGCTCCTTGGCGAAGACTTTCGAGCCCTCTATGCGGGCGGCGGCGCGGGAGGGGCCGAAGATTTTCAGGCCCTCCTCCCAGAAGCACTCGCTGATGCCCCCGATCAAGGGTGATTCCGGACCGACCACGGTCAGGTCTATCTCGTTCTCCCTGGCAAAGTCGCGCAGGGCGACGAGGTCGTCTACGGGGATGTCAGCCACCTGCGCGATGCGGGCGATGCCGGGGTTGCCGGGGGCTGCGAACATCTCGGGGGCGAGCGGGCTCGCGGCCAGGGCCTCTACCAGGGCGTGCTCCCGCCCCCCGCTGCCGACCACGAGCACCCGCACGGCGCTAGGTCCCGATCCTCTCCACTATGGCCTGGTCGCGCTCCGGGCCGACGCTGATCATACACAGGGGAGCCCCCACTTCGGCCTCCACGAACCCGGCAAAGTCCCGCGCCGCCTCTGGCAGATCCACCCGCATCCTGCACCCCGTGATGTCCTCGCCCCAGCCTGGCAGGGTCTTGTAGACCGGACGCGCGTGGTGGAGGTCGGTCTGGTGCATCGGGTAGCCGTCGAAGGGTCTTCCTTCGACCTCGTAGCCGGTGCAGATCTTGACCTCATCGACGGAGGAGAGCACGTCGAGCATCGTGAGGGCGCAGTGCGAGATCCCATTCAAAGAAGCCGCCCACTTGATGGCCGGAAGGTCCAGCCACCCCACCCGCCGGGCCCTCCCCGTCGTCGTCCCGTACTCGCGCCCTACTTCCCGGATGTTCTCTCCCACCTCGTCGAAGAGCTCGGTCGGCATCGGCCCGTCCCCGACCCTCGTCGTGTAGGCCTTGGTCACACCGACGACGTACTCCAGTTGCCCGGCCGGGATGCCGGAGCCCGTGACGGCCCCCCCGACCGTCGGGTTCGACGACGTCACGAACGGGTACGTGCCGTGGTCGTTGTCGAGGAGGGTGGCCTGGCCGCCTTCGAGAAGGACCTTCTCCCGGCGTTCGAGGCCCTCGCGCAGCATGGTGCCCGTGTCGGCGAGCATCGGCCGGATGAATTCTTCGAAGCCGCGCAGCCAGGAGGCGATCTCGGAGACGTCGTAGGGCTTCTCGCCGTAGACGTTCTCGAAGATGCTGTTCTTCTCGCGCAGGGCGGCTTTTAGCTTCGTCTTCAGGATGCCCTCGTCGGAGATGTCCTGGACGCGGACGCCGTAGCGGGCGACCTTGTCCTCGTAAGCGGGGCCGATACCTCTATTAGTGGTCCCGATCCGGGCGTCGCCCAGCGCGATCTCGCGGTGCGAGTCGAGCGCGATGTGGTACGGCATGATGAGGTGCGCCCGGCCGTCGATCTTGAGCCGGTCCCGAACGCTGATGCCCCGCGCCTCCAGCGCCTCGACCTCCTCGACGAGGACCTCCGGGTTCACGACGACCCCGTTGCCGATGGTGCAGACGACGTCCTCGCGCACGATGCCGGACGGTATGAGGTGGAGCTTGAACTCCTCCTTGCCGACGCGGACGGTGTGCCCGGCGTTATTGCCGCCCGAGTAGCGCGAGACGTAGTGGGCGTCGGAGGCGAGGGCGTCGCAGACCCGCCCCTTCCCCTCGTCCCCCCAGGCCAACCCGAGCACGACCGTGGCCGTCAAAACTCTACCTCCGCGGTGATGTGTAGGACTCTAAGGTAAACGCGGCGGGGCGGAACTCCGAGTACGCCCGACCGGGAGCCGAAACCTCTCGTCATCCGGTCGAGACCGCCGCTCTCTGCCACGCCCGCAGCGTAGCACATGGTTTTACGGTTTTGAAACGCGGGGGGTGTTTTTCGGACGGGCGGACCCGATCTTACCCGTCGGCCTGGCGGCTTCCCGCGAAACCCAGCTCGACGGCGAAGATGGCGAGCTGCGCGAGGTTGGCGCTCCCCACCTTCGCGTACCGCTTGCCGAGCGCGCGGACCGCACCAGCACACGCCAGGCCCCGCCCCACTCCATAGTCCTGAGCGCCGGCGAGACCAACGCCGGCATGAAGACTACGCCGACGAGCCAGACGCCGGCCAGCACCACGCGCAGCGTAGTACGAACGCGCTCATCGCTCAGCCTCCTCATCCTTTCTGTAGCCAACGCGCAGGGACTCCGCGGGTATCCGGGGCGGCGGGGCGGTTTGGGGAACCGGGAAGTTGGCAGGGGTGGCGCGGAAGGCCGCATGCAGGTGCCAGGCCGTCAGGGCGACCACCAGGAACGCGGTCCCGACGACGGCGAGCTCGAGCGAGTCGTGGTTGCGGAGGGCCACGGCCGCCAGGATCGGGGCGGCCACGAGGGCGACGGCGAGCGAGATGCCGCGGTGGAAGCGGCCGGCCTCGGAGTGCGGCCAGGGGTCCATGGGGCGCACGACCTCGCGTCCGTCGTCCGAGTCGGTGCAATCGGCCTTCGCGGGGCAGTGGTTGCAGATCTGGGGCCTGCCCCGGTAGCGGACCAGCCGCCGCTCGTGGTCCACCTCGTCACGCACGAGGAGTTGGTCCTCGGGGCAGATCCAAGCGTCGTGCGGGGGATGGTAGGTGAACCCGGCAGTGCGGTAGCGCTCCGAGTGGGCGTGTGAGCGGTGGGCCATGAAGTCCAGGCCCAGCGCGACGCCGAGCAGGAAGACAGTGTAGCCGACCGCCATGAAGACCTCGGGGTGGATGATCATGCTAACGTTCCCTCGGCCCGGTCGTTTCAGGCTCGTTGATCTCGGTGAACAGGATGTCCTCCGGCTCCTCCATCGTCACGCGCGGGACCGTGTGGCGCACGCCGAGGTAGCAGAGGTACAGGAGCGGCAGTACTCCCCCGACGATGAAGAGCATGTCGCCCGGCAGGCGCATCCACTCTATAAGGGCGTTGGTGGGGTTGGTTACGTACTCTAGGGAGCGGGCCTCGAAGTACCCCTTGTCAACGGACTCGTAGAGTTGCAGGATCCCCAAAGGGAAGAGGGTGGCGAAGATCTGCCACGCGAGCCCGATGTTGAGCGACCAGAAGCTGATCTTGGCCGCCCGCTCCGACCAGCGCTCCTCGGGGATCAGGTATCGCAGGCAGAAGAGGGCGAAACCGGCGGCGAGCATGCCGTAGACACCCATCATCGCCCCGTGGGCGTGCGCCGTGGTAAGCGCCGTCCCTATCTCGTAGTAGGAGACTATGGGCAGGTTGATGAGGAAGCCCATGACACCGGCGCCGAGGAAGTTCCAGAACCCCACGGCGACCAGGAACATCACCGCCCAGCGGTGCGGGAACGGCGTGCGCGAGCGCGACTCCTGCTGCGCCCCGAGCTGCAGGAAGCTCCACGCCTCGAAGGTCAGGAAGGTGAGCGGGAGGACCTCCGCCGCCGAGAAGAAGGCGCCCAGGGCCATCGCCGAGGCCGGCGTCCCCGAGAAGTAGAGATGGTGCAGCGTTCCGACCACGCCGCCGACCGAGTACAGGATGATGTCCAGAAAGATGACCGTGAGGGCCACCCTCTCGGAGATCACGCCCAGCAGCACGAAGACGTAGGCGACCATGACGGTGGTGAACAGCTCCAGGAAGTCTTCCACCCAGAGATGGACGACCATGAAGCGCCAGTAGTCGGCCGTGGGGAAGCTCGAATCCGGCCGGGCCATCAATCCCACCGCGTAGAAGGCGGGGATGGCGAGGGCCGCGAGGAAGAACATCCACGGCATGTTGCCCACGCGCTCATTCCTCAGGCGCCCGCGCATCACCCGGTAGAGCATGGCAACCCAGAAGAACAGTCCGATCGAGAGCAGCACCTGCCAGAAGCGCCCGAGGTCCAGGTACTCGTAGCCCTGGTTACCGAACCAGGCCCACCACCGGCCCATCAGGCCGTGGATGCCGAGGAGTTCGCCGATGAGGCTGCCGAAGACGACAATAGTCAGGGCGCCGAGCAGCCCGTAGGCAAGCCACTTCTGCCCCCGAGGCTCACGGCCGGCGATCATCGGAGCGAGGAAGATACCGGCCGCCAGGAATGAAGTGGCCGTCCAGAGGATCGAGAGCTGCACGTGCCAGGTCCGCACCACGTTGTAGGGCAGGAACTGCGCCAGGTCGAAACCGAAGAAGCTGGCTATGTCCGCCCGGTAGTGTTCCGAAGCGGCCCCGACGAGCGTCTGGATGAGGAAGAGGGCGGCCATGACGAAAAAGAACCAGGCGCACACCCGCTGGGACGGCGTGAGCGCCACATCGCCCGGAGAGCGGAACGAGAGACTCTGCTGGTCCCGGCCGTGCCAGCCGAGGAAGCTCCAGCGTCCGACCGCCCCGAAGAGCAGACCGAGGCCGCCGAGAAGAGCGATAAGGGACAAGACGCTCCACACGAGCGTGTCCGCGGTCGGCTCGTTCTCGACCAGCCGCTCGGGGGGCCAGTTGTTGGTGTAGGAGTAGTTTTCCCCCGGGCGCTCGGTGGCGGCGGCCCAGGCCGACCATCCAAAGAAGGCCGTGAGATCCTTGATCTCCCCGGGGTCGGTGATCGCCTCCGGACGCAGGCCGTACTTCGTGGTGGGTTCGCCGAAGAACCGCCCGTAATAGCCGCGGACCTCCCCGAAGGCGGCGGCCTGGGCGTCAGTAAACCGCAACTCTTCCGTCTGTGGGTCGTAGCGATTCTCCCTGAAGTCCCGCACGGTCTGCGCCGTGGCCCGATCCGACCCCTCCCCCTCGTATCTCTCGCGAACCGCGAGGGCGGCGCGGCGCAGGTAGTCGGCGGTGTAGTCAGGGCCGAGATACCCCCCGTGTCCGAAGACCGAGCCGTACTGCATGAGTCCGTTTTTCAAGAACACCTTCTGGCCGTCCCTGACGTCCTCCCCGGTGAACACCACCTCTCCCGCCGGATCTACGACCCGCTCCGGGATCGGCGGCTGCCCAGTGTACGTCTTGTAGCCAATCAGCCCCAGCA
>JALZNL010000653.1 GCA_030857715.1 Actinomycetota bacterium
CGGACTACTTCGCGCGCCTCGCCGCCTTCCACGAGGACATGCACGGCGAGGCGTTCACCTACACCCGCCAGACGCACGGCCTCCCTGCGCCCCCGATCTCCGAGTACGACCCCGCGATACTGGAAACCCAACCCCGGGGCCCGCTAGAAGGCGACGCGGAGGTGCCGGGGGGCGATTTCATGCTGGGGGCCACCGAAGGTATGGGCTTCGTCTTCGACAACGAGAAATGGGCGCACCCCGTGCGGGTCTCTCCGTTCGAGATCTCGCGCGCCCCGGTTACAAACGAACAATTCAGGTCCTTCGTGGACGACGGCGCTTACCGGAGGCAGGAACTCTGGAGCGAAGAGGGTCGGCGGTGGCTGGACGAGACCGGAGCCGAGCATCCCGTCTACTGGTCGCGGGTCGGCGACGAATGGCACCACAGGCGCTTTGACAAAACGAGTCCTCTGAACCCCCACGCGCCGGTCATCCACGTCAGCTGGTACGAGGCCGAGGCCTACTGCCGGTGGGCCGGACGCCGCCTGCCCACAGAGGCCGAGTGGGAGATGGCCGCCTCCGCCGAGCCCGACGCCACGGGCACGACCGGGCGCAAGCGCCTCTACCCGTGGGGAGAGACGCCGCCGGGTTCGCGCCTCGCCAACCTGGATGGCCGCCTGCTTGGGCCGGTGGACGTTGCCGCCTTCCCCGAGGGAGAGAGCGCCTTCGGCTGCAGACAGATGATGGGTAACGTCTGGGAGTGGTGCGCCGATGATTTCGGGCCTTACCCTGGCTTTGTCCGCGACCCCTACAAGGAGTACTCGGAGCCCTGGTTCGGCGAGCAAAAGGTGCAGCGCGGGGGCTCGTGGGCGACGCGTGGCCGCATGCTCCGCAACACCTGGCGCAACTTCGCCCTACCCGACCGGCGGGACCTCTTCGTGGGTTTTCGGACGTGCGCCCTCAAATAGCCCCGCACCGCCACCACGACATGGGTCTGGTGGCCCGGACTCTACGAACGGACACCCAGCGCTCGCTCGCACCTTCTCAGAACGTCACTTTCGGCGGCGTAGTGCTGGTAGGTGACGGGGGCGAAGCGCTCCAGGCCGAAGTCGGCGAGGGCGGGCGCTACGGGGGAGCTTTCGCCGATGGCCAGCAGGGCAACTCTCAGGCCTTCGCCCAAGCTCGGGTGGAGGTCCGAGCGGAGTACGATGGGTTGGATGGGGAACGGTCCCCAGGTTTCGATCACCCGCAGCTGATCCCCGAGCTCCGGGATGGATCGGAGCTTTATGCGCAGGACGTTGGAATCTATGATCGCCGCGTCCACCTCGCCACGAACAACCATCTCCATGGATTTCAGGTGCGATCCGGAGCAGCGCGCCCGGCTGAAAAACCCAACATCCTCTCCCATCTCCGCGAGCTTCTTCAAGAGGTTGTAGTAGCCGCTCAGGGAGCACGGGTCGTTGTAGGCCCACGAGCGGCCCCGAAGGTCTAGAAAAGATTCGGCGGGGCTGTCGGATCGAACCACGAGCTCGGAGAAGTAGACCGGCCGCCCCGGCGCCCGGCCGTCCCGGAACACCGGCGCGGCGGGGAGCAGCTCTACCGGCGGAGTCTCGTGCTCGAGCAGCCAGAGGAAAGACGGGGCGCACATGAACCCGACGTCGGCCTCGCCCTTGGAGAAAGGATCCTCGGCCCCCCTCATCGGCCCCGATACGCGCGACTCCACCGAGAGCGAGGCCCGCCGTCCCAGTGCCCGCCGCACGTGCTCGACGACCGCCTCGAAGAACGCCCGGGGGATGCCGGGGGAGAGGTAGCTCACGAAGCGAAGCTCCTCGGGATGCGCCATCCCCCGGCTTCCGGCTGATGGCCGGGGGCTAGTACGCAAGCCTGCGCCGGACCGCAGCCGAGAAGCGGTCCACGAGCAACACCACCACTATCGTTGCCCCGACCAGCGTGGCGACCTTCGGGTAGTCGAAGAGGTTCATGGAGATCAGGATCTGCTGCCCTATGCCCCCGGCGCCGACGAAACCCAGGATGGTCGCCGAGCGGATGTTGCACTCCCACTGGTAGAGCGTGAGCGAGGCGAAGCCGTTCATCGCCTGCGGCAGCCGCCCGAAGAGGAAGGCCTGAAAGTCGCTCGCGCCCGTCGCCGTGAGCGCCTGCACGGGGCGGGCCGGGACGGCCTCCAGCGTCTCGCTGTAGAGCTTGCCGAGCACGCC